>NZ_JBQGAN010000082.1:0-542 GCF_056542865.1 Ruegeria sp. AA6 | reverse complement strand
CGAAGATGTTGTGACCTCAATTGATACCGCCACGCTTCTCACCAATGACAGCGATGTCGACGGGGACGCACTCACGGTGACAGCGGTTTCTGCCACAAGTGCGCATGGTGCAGCCCTGACGCTGAACACTGATGGGACCATCAGCTACGATCCCACCGGGGCAGCTGATGTTCAGGCCCTGGCAGAGGGCCAGACACTTATCGACACATTTTCCTATGCGACCGATGACGGCAATGGCGGTGTGGGCGTCGCAACCGTTTCGATCATTGTGCACGGAACCAATGATGCCCCTGTTGTGGCACTTGCATTGTCCAATCAGGCTTCCGTGGAAGATGAGGCCGTGAGCTTTGTGCTGCCGGCGAACGCATTCACGGATGTGGATAGCGATGCGCTGACCCTGAGTGCGACACTTACGGATGGCACGGCCCTGCCGGACTGGCTGGTGTTTGATGCGGCTTCCGGCAGCTTCTCAGGCACACCGCCCCAGGACTTCAATGGCACATTGAGTGTCACGGTAACGGCCAGTGACGGGTCACTTTCAG
>NZ_JBQGAN010000081.1:0-582 GCF_056542865.1 Ruegeria sp. AA6 | reverse complement strand
ACCTCCACGCGGTTCAACTCGCGCTCACTCATCACCACCCATCCCATGTCCGCTCGCCCTCAATGATTTTTGAGGGCAGAGTGACATTCCTGAATTGCTCATGGGTGACATTTTAGCTTTGCGGCTTGTGAACTCATGTTGAAGTGCAGTTCTTGATATGTCCTTTTATTCCAAACGGTTCTGGATCTCCATCAGCTTGGCTTCGAAGACTTCTGCAGGCGTTTGGTAGCCGAGGCACTTGCGGGGGGTCGAATTGAGGCGCTGACAAATCGACCTCAAATATCGATTTGTCAGCGCCGTCGGTTCGGTTGAGCGAGGCAGATACTTCCGCAGCCTGTTGTTCGTGTTCTCGACCGTTCCTTTCTGATACGGCGCTTGTGGATCGCAGAACCAGGCATCCGCGCCGATCCCGGCCCTGAGGTGCCTCCAGGCCGAGAACTCGGTGCCACGGTCGAAGGTGATCGACTGACGTGCATCGGCGGGCAGGGGAGCCAGCCCCTGGATCAGCGCTTCCATGATCGGCTTGGACTGGCGATCCTCATTGCGCATCACGACAGCATAGCGACTGACGCGTTCGACCAG
>NZ_JBQGAN010000080.1:0-613 GCF_056542865.1 Ruegeria sp. AA6 | reverse complement strand
CTTACAGGTTCGGATAGATTGGAAACTTGGCGCAGAGGTCTGCGACTTCGGCTTTGACCTTGGCTTCGACTTCGCCGTTGCCGTCTTCGCCATTGGCGGCCAGGCCGTCGACCACTTCGATGATCCAGTCGGCGATCTGGCGGAATTCGACCTCGCCAAAGCCGCGGGTGGTGCCGGCGGGCGAGCCCAGGCGGATGCCCGACGTGATAGTCGGCTTTTCCGGGTCAAACGGAACGCCGTTCTTGTTGCAGGTGATGTGCGCGCGGCCCAGAGCTTTTTCGGTCGCGTTGCCCTTGACGCCTTTGGGGCGCAGGTCGACCAGAACCACATGGGTGTCGGTGCCGTGGGTCACCGTGTCCAGACCGCCCTTGATCAGCTGATCCGACAGCGCCTGTGCGTTGGTCACGACCTGTTTGATATAGTCTTTGAACGCGGGCTGCAGCGCCTCGCCAAAGGCCACGGCCTTGGCCGCGATCACGTGCATCAGCGGGCCGCCCTGAATGCCGGGGAAGATCGCCGAATTCACTTTCTTAGCGATATCTTCATCATTGGTCAGGATCATGCCGCCGCGCGGGCCGCGCAGGGTCTTGTGAGTCGTCGTGGTCGCCACATG
>NZ_JBQGAN010000079.1:0-696 GCF_056542865.1 Ruegeria sp. AA6 | reverse complement strand
CAATCGTGTCAGACCCCATCAGGCTCTAAACATGCGACCGCCCGTTCCAGAAACCTTGCTCAAAACTGGCCCATAGAATTGGGGCTGGACAGGCGCACCTGTCGCGTGATTGGATTGGCGCGGAGCACGCTGCAATACCGCGCAGCGCCAAAGGATGATGAGGCGTTACGTCTGGCGATGATCCGATTGGCCAAACGGTATGGGCGCTACGGCTACCGCAAGGTCGCCGAGCTGCTGCGTGTCGAAGGCTGGGCAGTCAATCATAAAAAGATCGAACGACTATGGCGCGAAGAAGGCTTGCAGCTCCCACAACGGCACAAGAAACGCAAACGGCTGTACCACAAGGACAGCTCGATCATCCGGCTCCGACCGCAACATCCCAATCACATCTGGAGCATTGACTTTGTCCACGACAAGCTGAGCAACGGACAGAGCTACAAGATGCTGACGGTGCTGGATGAGTATACCCGTGAGGCGCTCTGCGTAGCGGTCAAGCCGAAGATGAACAGCGCAGACGTGCTGGATGCGCTCTACCCACTCTTATTGCGGCACGGGAAGCCCGAACACATCCGTTCCGACAACGGCGCGGAGTTCATCGCAACGGCCCTGCAGACCTGGTTAAGAAAGGTGGGCATTAAGCCGATCCAAATCTACCCGGGATCACCTTGGGAGAATGGATACAACGAGCGCTTCAAT
>NZ_JBQGAN010000078.1:0-716 GCF_056542865.1 Ruegeria sp. AA6 | reverse complement strand
CCAGACGTGGCAGCATCCGCAAGGCCTGACGATGGGCCGTCAGAACCGAGATGAATTCCTTGTCCTGAACCCATGCGGCCAGCCAAACCGGGCGTCCGGCCATTGTGTGAGTGGTCTCGATCAATTCATCTTCGGGCCAGGGCTCTGGGTTGGGGCTGATATGAAGTGGTGGCGCGACCGAGATTTTTGCCGAGTTCACTCCCAGGCGTCGGATTTGGCGTGCGCTGTCATCATTGGGCGCAAGTATCGCTGTAAAGCAATCCAGCGTGTATCGCGTGATATCAGGTAGCCAACGTCCACCCCTTGCGGTTTTCACGTCGACCACAGCCTCAAGCAAAATTAGCGGAATGCCCCGCTCCTGTGCGCGTGTTATCACATTGGGCATCAGCCCACCGCCAAACCACAGCCCCATATCAGGGCGCCAGTGATCCAAGAACGTGCGCGCCGCGCCGGTATGTTCGGCGGGCAGCATTGTGATCGGGGTATCGCAATCTTCCCAGTCCTTCAGATCAACATCGGGTGGGGCGGTCAGCAACAGCGAAAGTCCCGGTCGCACAGACAGCAGCCGACGGCAAATATTGTCGACGGCCCGCAACCGATCGGGTGTACTGACATGGACCCACAGAAGTTCACCTTCCGGGCGCGCAATCTCGGGGTGGCCCGTGCTTTGCGGGACGCCCCAGTACAGGACCCGATAGGCCGCAAGGCTCAGAGAT
>NZ_JBQGAN010000077.1:0-749 GCF_056542865.1 Ruegeria sp. AA6 | reverse complement strand
AGTCTTCGAGGGGGTTGCCGTCTATCAGCAGGATGTCGGCATAGGCGCCTTCTTCGATCACACCCAGTTTGCCTTCCGGATAGGGGTTCATAAACGGCCCCGACAAAGCGGCGATTTCACCGCCGGTGGACGTCATTGCGACCAATGAAGCGTGGGAGCCAAAGAACTCATTATTGAGATGTTTTTCATAGGCAATTTGAATATTGCAGGCTGCCACAGAACCTACGCAATCCGTGTGAAAGCCTCTTTTGGCTGGGCACTCATTCATGTTTTTTATATAGCCACCGAAAGCCTGCGTAGCGGACTGTGCCTTTCTTAAGCTGGCCGGGACATCTCGAATGGCAGGAATATCGAAGAGATTTGGATCAAAAGCGGTGAGGTTGGTTGTGATGTAAGCGCCTTTCTCTTCCATCAACGCCGAAATTTCACAATCAAACATGAACCCGTGTTCAATTGACCGGACACCAGCATTCAGCGCCGCCATGATCGTTTCCTTGCGGTAGGAATGAGCCATGACGTAGCTTTCGTATTCATTGGCAACCTGCACGGCCGCTTCTAGCTCTGCCGTCGATCCAGCCAACAACTGCCACGGGTCAAATGCTGAAACTACACCACCCGATTGCATGTACTTCAGTTGTGTTGCTCCCATCCGGAAGTTGTGAGCCTCCCCACGTGAATTGGTCCACCTTTATGGTTAGGAAACGGAGGACTACGAATGGCAAACAAGAGACCGAAGCCCGAAGAGATTG
>NZ_JBQGAN010000076.1:0-815 GCF_056542865.1 Ruegeria sp. AA6 | reverse complement strand
GGTGTTGTCACGTTAACCGTCGTTCGGTTGCTCATGCTTGGATTTGGACATAGGTGACATCGATGAATTCATCGTCGATCAGCTACAAGCACCACCGATTTCCTCCTCAGATCATCGCTCACGCGGTGTGGCTTTATGTTCGCTTCAATTTGAGCCTACGGGAAGTTGAAGAGATGCTTCTACAACGTGGGATCGATGTTTCTTACGAGACCGTCCGCCGTTGGGTCTTCAAATTCGGGCCGGCGATAGCTCAAAACTTGCGGCAGAGACAGGGCTGCCCAGGTGATGTCTGGCATCTGGATGAAGTTGCCGTGAGAATCTCAGGTCGCAAGTATTGGCTTTGGCGCGCGGTCGATCAACATGGCATCGTGCTGGACGAAATACTCCAACCGAAACGGGACAAACGGGCTGCAAAACGGCTGTTACGCCGCCTGGTAAAGCGTTTTGGTATTCTTCCCAAGCGGATCATCACGGACAAACTGCGCTCATATGGCGCCGCCAAGCGAGAAGTCGCGCCGGGGTTGGATCATTGGTCACACAAGGGTTTGAACAATCGAGCCGAAAACAGCCACCTGCCATTCCGTAAGCGGGAACGAACGATGCAGGGGTTTCGGTCCCCAGGAGGTTTGCAGAGGTTCGTGACAACCCATTCAGCCGTTCGGAATTGCTTCTGTGCCCCCGCACGCCGTCGCTCAGCCTTAACAATTCGATATCACCGCCTCGAAGCATTTGACGCCTGGAATGCCGCCACTCGAGCTGCTTGAAGTCCGGGCATCAGCATTCCTTGGTGGGTCGGAAGTTAACGTGACAACACC
>NZ_JBQGAN010000075.1:0-850 GCF_056542865.1 Ruegeria sp. AA6 | reverse complement strand
GGCCAAAAAAGTGTCGCGGGATGGAGCAGCCCGGTAGCTCGTCAGGCTCATAACCTGAAGGTCGCAGGTTCAAATCCTGCTCCCGCAACCACTTTTACCGAACACAGTGTCATACGAGCCGCCGCAAGGCGGCTTTGCTCGTTCTGGGCCAGCCCAATCATTGCTGCCAGCGCACCCTCCAACTCGATCTGCACGCCATCCCGTTCATGTTGGATCGTAACACGTTCGATCAAGCCCCGGATGATCTCCAATGCCCCTGTACGGATCGACGGATCCGATAGAGCCTGCGCAGATCTGCGACCTTGGAGCGATAGAGTTCGGACAGATTTGGGTGCAGTCGCACCGGTGAGGGCGCAGGCTCAGACAGCTTCGCCTCAAGATCGGCAATCTGCGCTTCGAGCTCTTCGAGCCTCGCTTGAAGTCCGGGGGTGCGAATGCCCTCAGCGATTGCATCATAAAACCCATTCAGTTTGCGCGCAGCTTTGTCCCGCTCGGATTGCAGACGCGTCCGGGCTACCTCCGCTGTGCCTGCTTCTGCGTTGGCGGCTTCGCTGAAGGACTTGATAAAAGCGGCCACTGCGTCGGGCTGCATCAGACGCTGACGAAGCAAATCCAGAACGGCGTCTTCCAGGACATTGCGACGAATGGATTGCTTATGGGAACAAGTGCCGAGTTTGCGGGCGGCAGAGCAGGCGAGGTAGTCGCGTCCGACAGTAGCGAGGGGCCCTCCGCAGGTGCCGCAGAATGCAAGACCTGTCAGAATGAGAACGGCGGTGAGAAAGTCGACCACGGTAGCGGCGGGATAACCCTGCTGCGGGCGGCGTAAAAGTCGTCCATCTTTGCCCTTCTT
>NZ_JBQGAN010000074.1:0-1154 GCF_056542865.1 Ruegeria sp. AA6 | reverse complement strand
ATGGCAAAGGAAAAGTTTGAGCGTACAAAACCGCATGTCAACATCGGCACGATTGGCCACGTTGACCACGGCAAAACCACGCTGACCGCAGCGATCACCAAGTATTTTGGTGACTTCAAAGCGTATGACCAGATTGACGGTGCGCCGGAAGAGAAAGCGCGCGGCATCACCATCTCGACCGCCCACGTGGAATATGAGACCGACGCGCGTCACTATGCGCACGTCGACTGCCCCGGCCACGCCGACTACGTCAAGAACATGATCACCGGTGCTGCGCAGATGGACGGCGCGATCCTGGTTGTGAACGCCGCTGACGGCCCGATGCCGCAGACCCGCGAGCACATCCTGCTGGGCCGCCAGGTTGGCATCCCGAAGATGGTCGTGTTCCTGAACAAAGTGGATCAGGTTGACGACGAAGAGCTGCTGGAACTGGTTGAGATGGAAGTTCGCGAACTGCTGTCCAGCTACGAATACCCCGGCGACGATATTCCGATCGTTGCAGGTTCGGCTCTGGCCGCGATGGAAGGCAACAACCCGGAAATCGGCGAAGAGAAAATCAAGGAACTGATGGCGGCTGTTGATGACTACATCGACACGCCTGAGCGCGCTGTTGACCAGCCGTTCCTGATGCCGATCGAAGACGTGTTCTCGATCTCGGGTCGTGGTACCGTTGTGACCGGTCGTGTTGAGCGTGGCGTGATCAACGTTGGCGACGAGATCGAAATCGTCGGTATCCGTGACACCGCGAAAACCACCTGCACCGGCGTTGAAATGTTCCGCAAGCTGCTGGACCGCGGTGAAGCGGGCGACAATATCGGCGCGCTGCTGCGTGGTGTTGACCGTGACGGCGTTGAGCGTGGTCAGGTTCTGTGTAAGCCGGGTTCGGTTACACCGCACACCAAGTTCGAAGCCGAAGCCTACATCCTGACCAAGGAAGAAGGCGGTCGTCACACCCCGTTCTTCGCGAACTACCGTCCGCAGTTCTACTTCCGTACGACTGACGTGACCGGCACCGTGACCCTGGCCGAAGGCACCGAGATGGTCATGCCCGGCGACAACGTGTCGTTCGGCGTTGAGCTGATCGCGCCCATCGCGATGGAAAACGGCCTGCGCTTCGCAATCCGCGAAGGTGGCCGCACCGTCGGCGCCGGCGT
>NZ_JBQGAN010000073.1:0-1527 GCF_056542865.1 Ruegeria sp. AA6 | reverse complement strand
TGCGGAGATAGTGTTGAAAAAGTCCGTTGATTGGTTTGCCTGTCGCTGATTCACTCGATTTTGAGAGTGGAGGTGCGGTGATGATGGGACCGAGGCAGGTGGCGCAAGGGGCGCTTTTCTACGAGTTTTCGATTGAAGAGTTTGTGCCTGCTGATCATCCGTTGCGCGGCATTGATCGCTTCCTTGATCTTTCGGAAGTTCGCCCCCTGCTGGCACCGTCCTACAGCTCTCACGGTCGTCCTTCGATTGATCCAGAGTTGATGATCCGGATGCTGTTGTTGGGCTATTGCCAAGGCATTCGGTCCGAGCGGCGGCTCTGTGAAGAGGTGCATGTCAACTTGGCATACAGGTGGTTTTGCAAGCTCGATCTGACCGATCCGGTACCAGACCATTCGACCTTCTCGAAGAACCGGCACGGGCGTTTCCGTGAGTGCGGGTTATTCCGCCACCTCTTCGAGACAGTCCTGAGGCGCTGCATCGATGAGGGCCTGGTTGGGGGCGAGAGCTTCGGCGTCGATGCCAGCCTGATCCCGGCGAATGCGAACCAGACACGGGGTGTCGATAGCAAAGAGGGTTTGCCGCCTGACCTAGCCACTCGTGTGGTTGAGGAATATCTCGAAACGCTGGATGACGCGGCTTTCGGCGCATCCACTAAAGTTGTCCCTAAATACATCTCACCCGTTGATCCCGCCGCTCGCTGGACAGGCGCAGACGGTGGGGCTGCCTTCTTCGCATATTCCACCAACTATATGGTGGATTTGGACAATGCGGTGATCGTCGACGTTGAACCATCGGTTCCGATCCGAACCGCTGAGGCCTTTGCTGCACGACGTATGATCGACCGGACTACGGACCGCTTCGACATGACGCCAGACAAGCTGGTTGGCGATACAGGCTACGGCTCAGCGGAGATGCTGGGCTGGTTGGTGGAAGAGCGCGGCATCGCTCCGCACATCCCGGTGTGGGATAAATCCAAACGGACGGACGGCACATTCTCGCGAGAGGATTTTGCCTATGATCCTGCAACCGACAGCTACACTTGCCCAGGCAATAATGAATTGCGGACATATCGCAGGAACTTCTCCAAACCGCGCAAGCCAAATGGCGGCAAAGACGGCTTCATTAAATATCGAGCATCAAAGCACGACTGCGACGCATGCCCATTGAAAGCAAATTGCTGTCCAAATCAGCCCGCCCGAAACGTGCTTCGTTCCGTCCACGAAGCGGCTCGCGACGTCGCCCGCGATATCCGCAAAACCGATGCGTACATGATCTCTTTCATTCAGAGAAGGAAGGTTGAGATGCTCTTCGCACATCTGAAACGATACATCGGGGTGCCGATGATGCGACTTCGAGGACCCAAAGGCGCATATGAACAGTTTCAACTCGCAGCAACCGCCCAAAACCTTCGGAAACTCGCCAAGCTGGTGCGAGAACCTAGAAAAACGGGATGAAGGAAAGACGGCAGCCTATTGAGGCTGTATCCTGCAAGCGCCCAAACGGCAACTTCTTCAACACTATCCGGAC
>NZ_JBQGAN010000072.1:0-1782 GCF_056542865.1 Ruegeria sp. AA6 | reverse complement strand
TTGGTTGCTGGAACATGATCTCCCACGATTGATCGCAATGTACGGTGACGGCACCTTGAGATTTGAACGGCAGCAATGTCCGTATTCTGTTGAAAAACTCTGTCTTGATCGAAGGCCATCTGGCTGATTCAATTCTCTTATTGAATGGGAGTTTGGATGATGATGGGACCAAAACAGGAAACTCAGGCTGAGCTGTTCTATGAGTTCTCCCTGGAGGAACATGTCCCGGACAATCATCTGCTGCGGTCGATTGATCGATTTGTTGACCTGAGTAGTATCCGCAATCATTTGGCGGATTTTTACAGTCATACTGGTCGCCCTTCCGTCGATCCCGAGTTGCTGATCCGCATGCTGCTGGTGGGCTATTGCTTTGGCATCCGGTCGGAACGGCGGTTGTGCGAAGAAGTGCACCTGAACCTTGCGTATCGCTGGTTCTGTCGCCTCGATCTGACTGATCGAGTGCCGGATCACTCTACCTTTTCCAAGAACCGCCATGGTCGGTTCCGCGAGAGTGAACTCTTGCGGCACGTGTTCGAAACGACAGTGGCGCGGTGCATCGCAGAAGGTTTGGTCAGCGGCCAGCGTATGGCGATTGATGCCAGCTTGATTGAGGCAGAAGCGACCAAGCAGTATTCAGCGTCACAAGAAGAATGGGATGCTGCACAGATCGATGCCAAGACCGCACCGCGCGCTGTTCGGGAATATCTGGAAACCCTGGATGAGGCCGCGTTTGGTGCTGCCTCGCCAGTCAAGCCTAAGTTCATTTCATATTCGGACCCTGCCAGCCAATGGACAGCGGCGCACAAGGCACCAGCCTTCTTTGCTTACTCTGATAACTACCTCGTTGATACAGATCACAGCGTGATTGTGGATGTGGAAGCGACCAGATCCATCCGGCAAGCCGAAGTGGGGTCGACAAAGACGATGCTGGACCGGGTGAAGGACAAGTTCGACCTCGTCCCCGACTGGATGATCGCCGATACCGCCTACGGCTCAGGCCCGATGCTCGGCTGGCTCGTGGATCGCAAGATCGATCCTTACATCCCGGTCATCGACAAGGCCGGACGCCCCGACGGCACCTGGACACGCACAGACTTCGAATGGGACGCTGAGCATGATCAATATATCTGCCCAGAGGGTCACGCGCTTAAACAGTTCCGCCGGAATTACTCTGATCCAAACCGGGGGCCGTCGGGCAAGGGCACAGCCCGCTATCGCGCCTTGAAAGAAGTCTGCCAGGTATGTCCGTCCAAACAAAGATGCTGCCCCAACGCTGATGCACGCAAAATCACCCGCGAAGAGCACGAAGATGCGCGCCAGGTCGCCAGAGATCTGGCCAAAACTGAAGAGTACCAGATTGCGATGAAGCTCAGAAAGAAAGTTGAGATGCTCTTCGCCCACCTCAAGCGCATCCTAGGCCTTGGACGGCTCCGATTACGTGGACCGTGCGGCGCAAATGACGAATTCCTCCTCGCCGCCACCGCCCAGAACCTCCGCAAATTGGCGAAAATCTTTCCCGCACCGCAGCAAACGCGAAACGCCTGACCAGAAAGGCGCTCGTGCCGTGCTCAGGTCACCCCATTCTGCGACTGCAACACGTTGTTTTTCAACAGAATCGGGGGGAAGCCGCCATTCGCTGCATCAGCGTGAAAACCAAGGCCGCGACAAGAAGCAGCCGTTTAATACGGTGATACTAGTTGCTTATGGTCGTTCTTTCTGGCTGTAAATCCAGGATTGTTTCCTGTTGGCAATTGCATATTAAGGTTGATTTCCAATGGGGTC
>NZ_JBQGAN010000071.1:0-1882 GCF_056542865.1 Ruegeria sp. AA6 | reverse complement strand
GCCTCGACCTGCGGTGTCATGTCTGCGGCGTCGACGCCTGCGACGGCGACGGGTTTTTTCATGGCGTCGCGGCGGAAGGGTTCGCCCAGTTCCTGGTTGATCATGGCTTCGATCAGGGTGGTGATGCCGTTCTTCTGGTCCTCGATCGCCTGGTTCAGCGCCGCGGTCAGTTCGTCCTGAGTGCGGGCGACCACACCTTTCAGTCCACAAGCCTGCGCGATCCCGGCATAGGACACCTTGGTGTCCAGCTCGGTGCCCACGAAGTTGTCGTCGAACCACAGGGTCGAGTTCCGCTTCTCCGCACCCCACTGGTAGTTGCGGAAGACGATCTGGGTCACGGCGGGCCATTCCTCGCGGCCGATGGCGGTTAGTTCGTTCACCGCGATGCCAAAGGCGCCGTCACCGGCAAAGCCCACAACCGGCACGTCCGGCTGGCCGATCTTGGCGCCCACGATGGCGGGCAGGCCATAGCCGCAGGGGCCGAACAGGCCCGGCGCCAGGTATTTGCGGCCCGCTTCGAACGACGGATAGGCGTTGCCGATGGCGCAGTTGTTGCCGATGTCGGACGAGATGATCGCCTCTTTCGGCAGCGCGGCCTGAATGGCGCGCCACGCCATGCGGGGGCTCATCCAGTCGGGCTTGGCGGCGCGGGCGCGTTCGTTCCAGCTGGTGCCGGGATCGTCATCCTCGTGGGTCATCGAGGTCAGCTCCTGCGCCCAGGCTGATTTCTTCTGGGCGATGCGGTCCTTGCGGGCCTGACGGCCTTCGTCACCGGCGGTGCCGGACAGCTGGTTCAGGATGCCGTTCGCCACCTTGGCCGCGTCGCCGACGATGCCGACGGTGACCGATTTGGTCAGGCCGATGCGGTCGGGGTTGATGTCGACCTGAATGATCTTGGCATCGGTCGGCCAGTAGTTGATGCCATAGCCCGGCAGGGTCGAGAACGGGTTCAGACGGGTGCCAAGGCACAGGACCACGTCGGCCTCGCTGATCAGCTCCATCCCGGCTTTCGAGCCGTTATAGCCCAGCGGACCGGCAAACAGCGGGTGGCTGCCCGGGAACGCGTCATTGTGCTGGTAGCCAACGCAGACCGGCGCATCCAGACGTTCGGCCAGGGCTTTCGAGGCGTCGATGCCGCCTTCGGACAGAACCACACCGGCGCCGTTCAGGATGACGGGGTTCTTGGCATTCGACAGCAGCTCGGCCGCTTGTGCCACGGCGCTTTCGCCGCCCGAGGGGCGTTCGAATTCAACAACCGCAGGCAGGTCGACGTCGATGACCTGAGTCCACATATCGCGCGGGATGTTAAGCTGGGCGGGCGCGCTGGCGCGTTTGGCCTGCATGATCACGCGGTTCAGAACCTCGCACACGCGCGAGGGGTCGCGAACCTCTTCCTGATAGGCGACCATGTCTTCGAACAGCTTCATCTGCTCGACTTCCTGGAAGCCACCCTGACCGATGGTCTTGTTCGCCGCCTGCGGCGTGACCAGCAGCAGCGGGGTGTGGTTCCAATACGCGGTCTTCACGGCGGTCACGAAGTTGGTGATGCCGGGGCCGTTCTGCGCGATCATCATCGACATCTTGCCGGTGGCGCGGGTGTAACCGTCGGCCATCATCCCGGCGCTGCCTTCATGGGCGCAGTCCCAGAACATGATACCGGCCTTCGGGAACAGGTCCGAGATCGGCATCATCGCAGAACCGATAATCCCGAACGCATGTTCGATCCCGTGCATCTGCAGAACCTTAACAAAGGCTTCTTCCGTGGTCATTTTCATGTGACTGATCTCCGCGCATATAGAAAACGGCCGGACACACCGCCCCGCCTTTGAATACGGTTTTGACCCATCAAACAACACGGCGTTAGGGCCAGAACGAAAGGCGG
>NZ_JBQGAN010000070.1:0-1891 GCF_056542865.1 Ruegeria sp. AA6 | reverse complement strand
CAACACGGAGGAAAGAATGTCGGTACCCGAACCCTTTACGGATGTAGAGATAGAAACGGCGGATGCCGGTTTCTATGAAAACTACAGCGTTCCCATTGCGCTGATCAGTAAGGCCATCATGGTTGGCCTGGTGCTGTGGGCGCTTGTGTTTCCCGCCAATGCGAACAGCACGCTGGGCAGTCTGAACGGTAAGCTGCTTGAAATCTTCAACAGCTTCTACGTTTTGATTGTCGGCGCGTTTTTCTTCTTTCTCGCCATTGTGGCCATCATCCCGGCTACCGGCCGCCGGATCATGGGGACACCGGGGGAAAAGCCCGAGTTTTCGAACTTCTCATGGTTCTCGATGATGTTTGGTGCCGGTCTGGGTGTTGGCCTGATGGTGTTTGCCACCGCCGAACCGTTGGGCCTGTGGGGTTCGAACCCCGTGGTCGTATCAGGCGCGGTCGAGGGGAACTCGCCCGAGGCGCTGCAATCGGCCTATCGCTTTACGTATCTGCACTACGGCTTCCACGCCTGGGCGATCTATGTGGTGACCGGCCTGTCGCTGGCCTATTACGCCTATACCCGTGACATGCCTCTGACCATCCGTTCGGCGCTGACGCCGCTGTTTGGTCGTTTCGTCAACGGCTTTTTCGGCCATCTGGTCGACGTTCTGGGCGTTGTTGCGACGATCCTTGGCGTGTCGGTCACCATCGGCTACGGCGTCAGCCAGTTCATTGATGGTGTCTATGCGATCACTGGAATGCAGTGGGTCATGGATCTGGGCGGCGAGGTGCCGACCCCCAGCAAAGTGGGCCTGATCTCGGGTCTGGTCGTCATCATGAGCCTGTCGATCATCTCGGCCGTGTCGGGTGTTGGCCGGGGTGTTAAGTACCTGTCGAACCTGAACCTGGTGCTGTCGATCATCCTGCTGGGCACGTTTGTTGTGTTTGGGTCGTTTGTCTTTGCGATGACCACCTATGGCACCGCGATGGTGGACTACATCCTGCATTTCCTGTCGCTCAGCTTTAACGCCTATGGCCCGCTGTCGGCCGAAGCCTTTGCGGCGGCTCTGCCTGCCGAAGCACAGGCGCACGCCAATGACCTGATGGGCGGCGCGACCAATGCGTGGGGCAGCTTTGACGGCTTCAGGAGCGGTCTGGAAGGCGCTGCAGCGGAGCTGGACGAAGCGACTCTGGCAGCGGCCTATGCTGCGGGTGAGCAGGGCCGTCAGTTCGGCTGGCAGGCCGGTTGGACCACCTTCTACTGGGCTTGGTGGATCGCGTTCTCGCCCTTTGTTGGGCTATTCCTGGCGCGCATCTCCAAAGGGCGTTCGGTGCGTGAGTTCATCCTGGGCTGTGTCTTCGCACCTGCATTGGTCTGTTTTGCATGGATGACCGTTCTGGGTGGCACCGCGATTGATCTAGAGCTGGCCGGTGCCGCCGAAGGTGCGATCATCGGTGCGTCGAACACCAACAAGCTGTTCGTGACGCTGTCTTACATGATCGATGGTGGGCTGCTGTCCATGCTGAACGTCATGTGCGTGATCCTGATCATGACCTTCCTGGTGACCTCGGCGGACTCGGGCATCCTTGTGATGAACACCATCATGTCGGGCGGCAGCCAGGAAACCGGCATCAAGCACCGCATCATCTGGGGTGTGATCCTGACCGCTGTGATCGGTGCGCTGATCCTTGCAGCGGGTGAGAACAACCCGATGGATGCGTTGCGCAACGCGATGATCATCGGCGCGCTGCCCTTTACCATGGTGATGGGCCTGATGTGTATCGCTCTGGGCAAGGCCCTTTTCCGCGACAGCCAGCGCGACAAGCACGGCGTCGCAACGCAGGCCGCGGAATAAGCACGCCTCAATCCAAACATCAGCGCCGCCCCAACAGGGGCGGCGTTTTTC
>NZ_JBQGAN010000069.1:0-1975 GCF_056542865.1 Ruegeria sp. AA6 | reverse complement strand
ATCCCATCTCATGGGTCACCACAACCATGGTCATGCCTTCCTCGGCAAGTTCGACCATCACGACGAGCACCTCGGAGATCATCTCAGGGTCGAGCGCCGAGGTGGGTTCGTCGAACAAAAGGACCCTGGGCTCCATGCAAAGCGAACGGGCAATTGCCACTCGCTGCTGCTGTCCACCCGAAAGCTGTATCGGGCGCTTGTCGGCCTGATCGGGTATATGAACACGCTCAAGGTAGTGGCGCGCTTTGTCTTCGGCTTCTTTTCGGCTCAACCCGCGGGCCTTGATGGGGCCAAGGGTCAGGTTTTCCAGCACTGTTAGATGCGGGAACAGATTGAATTGCTGGAACACCATGCCAACTTCTGACCGGATGGTGGCTGCAGATTTGGCATCATCGTTCAGTTCGACCCCATCGATGCGGATGGTGCCCTTTTGATGTTTCTCAAGCTGATTGATGCATCTTACGACCGTTGATTTACCCGATCCGGATGGGCCGCAGATCACAACCTTTTCACCACTGTTGACTGTCAGGTTGATGTTCTTGAGCACGTGAAATGTGCCAAACCACTTGTCTACGTCGACAAGCTCGATCGCTGCGTTTGGCATGTGCTGGCCCACTTGTGATTACTATGAGTTAATTAGTTGCTTGAGGTTATCTTTTTCTTTACGCTTAAATCAAGAAGCAATGTCGTGATAAAAAGACTAACGCCACCAACGGGAGAACCACATGAAACGTTTTGTTAAAGTCGCGGCTGCGGCTGCGCTCGGTCTTGTGATCAGCGGCGCTGCGCAAGCACAGTCGGCTCTGAATGAAATTTTGGATGACGGCGTGCTGAAAGTGGGGACAACCGGTGACTGGAATCCGATGTCACTGCGCGACCCGGCGACTAACAGCTATAAAGGCTATGATATCGACATCATGAACGCGCTGGCCGCTGATCTGGGTGTTGAGGTCGAATATGTGCCCACCGACTGGAAAACATTGGTCAATGGTGTGGTAGGACAGGATTGCTGGTTGTTGACGGACAAGGGTCGCGTTGCGCTTTTGCCTTGAATATCAGGTCTTGGTGAAAAGGTCTTTGCAGCGGTCACGCAGGATGTTCTTTTGCACCTTGCCCATTGTGTTGCGGGGGAGCTCGTCCAGCAAGATCAACTGGCGGGGATGTTTGAACCTGGCGAGCGCGTCCCGAACCGCACCCATGATGGCCTCGATATCTGGCGTATGACCGGGGGTAGGGACCAGAATGCCAACCGGGGTTTCTCCGAAATCCGGATGCGGGACGCCAATTACCGCGCTTTCCAGCACGCCGGGTTGTTCGTCTAGCAGCAGCTCGATCTCTTTGGGGTAGATATTATACCCGCCCGAGATGATCAGGTCTTTCTCGCGCCCGACGATATGGACATAGCCGTCCTCGTCGATCCGACCCAGATCGCCAGTGATGAAGAACCCGTCTTCACGCAGTTCTGCGGCGGTTTTGTCGGGCATTTGCCAGTAGCCCTGAAACACATTGGGACCGCGCACCTCGATGATGCCGATCTCACCATCTGCTAGGGTTTGACCTGTTTTGGGGTCTGTGACCTTCAGTTCAACATCCGGCAGGGGAAACCCGACCGTTCCCGCCCGGCGTTCGCCGTCATAGGGGTTAGAAGTGTTCATGTTCGTCTCGGTCATGCCATAGCGTTCCAGAATGCGATGACCTGTGCGGTCTTCAAATTGAACGTGGGTATCTGCCAGCAAAGGCGCTGAACCTGAGATGAACAGCCGCATATCCTGAGTCAGATCTTGGGCGAAGCGGTCGTCGCTTAGCAGGCGGGTGAAAAACGTCCGCACCCCCATCATCGCCGTTGCCTGTGGCATCAGGCGTAACATATCTTCCAGGTCGAACTTCGGCAGAAATATCATCGACCCGCCCGATGCGAGGACGACATTTGTCGCAACAAACAGTCCATGCGTGTGAAAGATCGGCAGCGCGTGCA
>NZ_JBQGAN010000068.1:0-2171 GCF_056542865.1 Ruegeria sp. AA6 | reverse complement strand
AGAAAACGATCCGGGTTCTTAGGCCAAACAGCGTAATGCTATCCTGAGTGGGGTTCAGCAGCGGGTCAGAAATGAACTGCAGTGACGGCGTGATCTGCAGTCCGGGTGAGATTGAAAAGCGGTAGAAAGCTTCAAGCGTGAACTGATCGCCATCTATGCCTCTTGCTTCGGCCCAGTTTAGGCCCAGACCGGCCAAATCGGTGTTGCGACCATAGTAACCGAGACCGGCAGAAATCGACCGTTCATAAAGCGCTGCGGTTCCCTTCGAGGCCCCTGCACGGAAGAACGGCATCCATTTATTGTCAACAAACCATGCGGCGGAAAACGCTGCGCCGTAATCTTCTGCTCGACTGCCATCGTCAGCCGCATCCGCATGCCAGAGGGTCAGATGGATATTGTCGAAGTAGATGCGATCAAAGCCGGACGTGTACCCAAGTTCGAGCGACTTGAAGAGATTGCCGTCGCTAAACACATCAAAGTTTGGATCGGACGGGTCGGCGTTTGCGTCTGATACGCTGGCAACGGCGTAGAGGTTCTCGCTCAGCTTTACCCCACCGGCAATACCAAGGCCTTGGTTGGGCGTGTTGATTGTCGGGTTGGTATTGAAAGACAGGTTTTGAAAACCACTGTAGGGGCTTACCAACCCGTAGATATCCACAAAGTCCGTTACATCAATCTGGCCGACTTGCAGCGCCCACGACCCATTCTCAGCCCTTTGGGTCCAGAACAAATTGGTCAGAAGCAAACCGTTGTCATTGAAGGCTGTTCCCGTGATTGAAAGGGCTCCGCCATCCAGCCCGAGAAATTGCGGAGCAACGTCAGTATAACTGTGCCTGTCTTCGATCTTGAATGTCAGAGACCCCCGTTCAGTTGCCTGCCAACTGCCGTAGAACCGCGCAATTCCGCTGGCTGCTTCGCCGGTTCCCAGATCAGCATCCGTGGTTTGGCCCAATGCCAGGTAGTCAATGTTGAACCGAAAACCACCCTCAGCCAGTCGGTCTTTCCACTGAAACCAACCCGGTGCGATGTTGCGTGGAAAATCGGAACGATATTGCGGATCGGTGAGCCCGTCTCCGGGCGCAAGATCGGCTTCGACTGAAGATGGCCCGGATAGTCCCTGAGCCGACGCTGCGCCAGCAAATGCAATGCTCAATGCGGCAACCAGAAGTCTTATCATTTTGACGCCTGTGCCCCACCGGTCTTGCGATTTCCTGCCGCGCGGATGAGATCAGCAGCACGCTGCTTCCATTCCAACCTGTCTGCCTCGGTTTCCAGAGTTTCGACACGTTCCGCCTCTAGCTGGAAAGTCGCATTCATAGGCATGAGGCCATCCACAACCATCATATTATGAACGGAAGGATCGATAGTCAGCGTGCCTGTCAGCCGAACGGGTTCGTGGAAATAGCTAGGCGCCCAGTCCCCGTTCAACCGCACACGGATCATCTGGTTAGGCGGAGGTGGAGGCATGTGGCTGCACATCCCTCTTTCTGGCACCAAATACGCCACAGGCCGGCCGTCCGGATCGCTTGGAGCAGGAATGGCAAAGCCCGCGAGTGTGATTGTTCTGCCGTCGAATTGCGGGTTTCCGCTCGTTCCAGCCTTTCTTCGACGTTCAGTCACAACCTCGCGCTGATCGAGTAACCAGTCGACGTCAATTCCGTCTGACACCAAGGCGTCTTCGGTCTCTGCTAAAAGCAATTGCCATTTCTGCCGTTCTTCGGCGCTGCCAACCTCCTGCTGCAACCTGCCGCGTATACGCACAACGAAAAGAACATCGTCGAACTGTTCGGGGCTGAGTTCACGATAGGGGTCATCAAAGACCTGCGCAGACGGATCTGGCAGATCTGCCCAGTCCAACGCGGTTCCAGGCGTCGCCGCAGCATCATAACCGCACAAAACCAACCCTGCGAATACTGCGGAGCAAAACCAATTTCGCATGAATGCTCTCCGGCTGCTTTATCTGGTCAATCCAGTGTGTTTTTGTAGATCACACCGTCCTTCATGATCAGGCGGATTGTTTCCGGGCTGTCCGGCCTCGGGTCCGCACCGAACCACTGATCGCCTGTTCCAACGACAGAGAAGTCTTCGAGGGGGTTGCCGTCTATCAGCAGGATGTCGGCATAGGCGCCTTCTTCGATCACACCCAGTTTGCCTTCCGGATAGGGGTTCAT
>NZ_JBQGAN010000067.1:0-2176 GCF_056542865.1 Ruegeria sp. AA6 | reverse complement strand
CCTCGTCAATGAGTTTACCCATAGCTGGCAATTGAACGCGAGTGTCACGGCGCTCGCCGATGGCCATTTTGTCGTCACCTGGTCGTCTTTTGACCAACAGCAAGGCGATCCATCCGGATATGCTGTCAAGGCGCGTGTTTTCAATGCGGATGGCAGTGAGATTGGCAGTGAATTCCTGGTCAACGAGTTTACTAATAACGGTCAATTCATCTCGAGTGTAACAGCACTGGAAAATGGCCATTTCGTTGTCACTTGGGAGTCTGAAGACCAGCAGCAAGGCGATACGTCTCCAACGGCCATCAAGGCGCGTATTTTCGATGCGGAGGGCGGCGAGATCGTCAGTGAATTCCTGGTCAATGAATTTACCAATGGCGATCAGCGGGACCCAAGCGTTACCACTCTCGCCAATGGCCATTTCGTCGTCACCTGGCAGTCTGATGATGGACAGCCGGGCGATACGTCTGAAACTGCCATCAAGGCCCGTATTCTCAATGAGAATGGTGTGGAGATTGTCAGTGAATTTCTGGTGAATGAGTCTACTAATGGTAGTCAATTGACCCCCAGCGTTACCGAGCTCGCCAATGGCCATTTCGTCGTCACATGGCCGTCCAATGATCAGGAGCAAGGGCATCCGTCTGGTTTTGACATCAAGGCCCGTATTTTTGATACGGATGGTAATGAGATTGTCAGTCAGTTCCCGGTCAATGAAGTTACCCATGACATGCAAGGCTGGCCGAGCGTGACAGCCCTTGCCAATGGCCATTTCGTCGTCACCTGGCATTCTCTTGACGGGCAGCAAGGGGATACGTCCAGTTCTGCCATCAAGGCCCGCATTTTCGATGCAAATGGCGATGAGATTGTCAGTGAATTCCTGGTCAATGAATACACCAATGACGCGCAACTATACTCGAGCGTTACAGCGCTCGCCAATGGCCATTTTGTCGTCACCTGGCATTCTTGGGACCAACAGCACGGGGATACGTCTTGGTCTGCCGTCAAGGCTCGTATTTTCAATGAGAATGGCGATGAGATTGTCAGTGAGTTCCGTGTCAACGAATTCATCAACTTCTGGCAAGAGGACCCGAGTGTGACAGCCCTCGCCAATGGGGGTTTTGTTGTCACCTGGGGGTCTCATGACCAGCAGCAAGGGGATGCGTCCGCTTCTGCCATCAAGGCCCGTATTTTCAATGAGAATGGCGATGAGATTGTCAGTGAGTTCCTGGTCAATGAATTCACCGATAGCTGGCAAGTATACCCGAGTATTACAGCGCTCACCAATGGCCATTTTGTTGTCACCTGGATGTCTGAGGACCAGCAGCAAGGGGATACGTCCGGTACTGCCATCAAGGCCCGCATTTTCAATGAGAATGGCGATGAGGTTGTCAGTGAATTCCTGGTCAATGAATTCACCAATGGCTGGCAACAGAACCCGAGTGTGACAGCCCTCGCCAATGGGGGTTTTGTTGTCACCTGGGAGTCTCATGACGGACAGCAGGGCGATGGGGACCTCGCCATCAAGGCCCGCGTTTTTGATGCGAACGGTGTTGCTCAAAGTCACAAGATTATCACAGAAGATGTTGTCACCCTGATTGAGACCGCCACGCTTCTGGCCAATGACAGCGATGTGGATGGAGATGCGCTGACGGTGATGGATGTGTCTCCGACGAGTGCACATGGCGCGGCCCTGACGCTGAACACAGACGACGGGACGATCAGCTATGATCCAACCGGCGCAGACGCTGTTCAGGCCCTGGCAGAGGGTCAGACCCTGACGGATACATTCACCTATACGGTCGAGGACGGTAATGGCGGGGAGAGCACCGCAAGTGTTTCCGTGGTTGTTCATGGAGCCAACGATGCGCCTGTTGTGGCGATTGTATTGCCTGATCAGTCTTCCGTGGAAGATGAGACCGTGAGCTTTGTGCTGCCGGCGAACGCATTCACGGATGTGGATGGGGATGCGCTGACCTTGAGTGCGACACTTACGGATGGCACGGCCCTGCCGGACTGGCTGGTGTTTGATGCGGTTGCAGGGAGCTTCTCAGGCACACCGCCGCAGGATTTCAACGGCATGGTCAATGTACTGGTGACGGCCAGTGACGGGTCTCTTTCAGCAAGCGATGCCTTTGCGCTTGAGATTACCCCTGTCAACGATGCACATGTCGCAGTTAACGAT
>NZ_JBQGAN010000066.1:0-2309 GCF_056542865.1 Ruegeria sp. AA6 | reverse complement strand
CAGTGCTGCGCAGCCGATTTCAGCTACGCAGCAGACAGGTCACAATGCGCCTTCGTCGCCCAGGAACTCGATTCCAGCCGTTGCGCCATCACTGTAAGCAATGCAATTCCAAGGAGCACGATCCTCGCCTACGCCGACTGTGACCTGTGTTCCCGCCTCGCTAAACGCGGATGAGAGCACCACGACTTGCGAATTGTTCGTCGTGTTGGCTACATCTCGCAAACACGCCTGCTGAGCCGGCGTGAGTTCGGCGGACGCGCTTGATGTACTCGTATCGTCGCAGGCCGCAAGCAGTGCGAAACATGTCGCGCCCGCAATCATCACAATCTTGTTGGTCATCTTCTTCTCCCTCTGGTTCCCTTGAAATTAGTGAAATTGGATGCGCTTGTTTGAAGCTCTCGCGTCTGTGCAGCCAATTGAACATACCTTGATCCTGTGACTACCTTTCCCAAAACTTGCCGCGGTGGGCTTGGTCGGCGGGACGATATTTCGTTGACTATCGGGGCCGACGTTAACGTGTGAAGGCCGAATGAAGTCACTAGCAAATGCTAGAGCGAATTCTGGAAAGAGGGCGAGTACGTTAAGTCTGAGCATCGCGTCCTCCCAGCGCTCAATCATTGTAAAGTGCCTTCCGACCGCCAGCACTCACTCTAGCAGTCGGAAGGGCCCGACAAGTCGGGCGACAGCGACAACAACGTAGGTAAAATAAAGTTGTTTCGAATTCGCATGTTTGAATCTAATTTGAAATAAATCAATATTTTTTCCGTGCGTAAATTTCTCTACGCTCTCGTACGATAGGCCTCTGCGTTCAAACAAAAAAGTAAGTGGGAGCTACGAGTGTGTTCCCCTGAGCGGCGAAGCGATTTGAGGCCGCACAAAAACAATGAAGGGATTAAAAGATGGGATTTGGTGAAGCCGTTAAAACGTGTTTCTCGAAATACTTCCAGTTCTCCGGTCGGGCTATACGCTCAGAATACTGGTGGTTCTTCTTGTTTGTGGTTCTCGTGAGTGCTGCCTTAGCTGTGCTGGATACGATCATATTCGGGACCAACCCCGAAACAGGCCAGGGATCTCGGGTCCTGTCCTCTGTTTTCCAGTTGGCTGTTCTCATACCTATGCTGGCCGCCGGTTGGCGAAGGCTGCATGATACAGGACGACCTGGCTGGTATTTGCTGCTGCCGATGGCGCTCAGCATTTCAACGCTTTTTGTTATGTTGGGTGGGGTAGCGTTCTTTTCGGTATTGGAGCAAGGGACGGAAAACCCAGATGCATTGCGAGGACCTGCGGCAGTCCTGGGCGTGACCGGTATTATTGTTGTCTCAATACTTCAATTGGTTCTGTCCATTCTGATGATCTGGTGGCTGACACGACCTTCCCAAGAAGGCGCAAACGAATACGGCGAACCTGTTTCCTAATCTGGTTGCCCAGGTAACGGGCCGGAAGCTCTGCTGAATGACTGCACGAAACGTAACACCATGGAGAGAAAAAATGAGGTTCAAAACGATTTCCATTGGAGCGTTGATGATGGCAATGGCGACCTCAGCATCAGCGGAGTGGTCGTTCAGCTCCGGGCCCACTCCCAATGCGTTTATTCAGACAGGAAACATGACGCTGGAACTTCAGTGTGACCGTATTCGCTTTGCTCCGGCTGGATTCGAGGACAGCCAGGACATTGCGGACAAGCAGGGGCTTTCCATTCGTTTCTTGAAGAACGGCACCACCGAAGTTGGAGCATTTCAGGTTGGCGCAGAAAACGCGGCTTTGCAGATCGTCGACAATTATCCTGTCGAGGTCAGTTTCAATAGTCAGCGAGACTATGGTTTTGTACTGGACCAGCTTGCGGCCAATGCATCGGTTAATCTGTCGATGATTGATCGAGATGTCAGCTACGGAATTTTTGACTTGAAAGGTTCCAGCGCAGCAATTCGGTCCCTTCGTTCTGCGTGCGATTCAGAAGTTAGCCAAGAGACCTCCTACGAAGCGCCCGAAGGTATCGTCTATTGTGGTGGCGGAGCGATAGAGCGCGTGATCGAACCCGTAATTTTGGACAAACCGGACGGAGAGTGGGACGCGCGAGTAACGGTCAATGGCGAGCCGATCAGAGCCATGACGGCCTACAGTTACTTCGGAAACTCTGAGCCGCCCGCCGGATTTGTCGTCGCCCTACTTGGGGAGGACAGGTCCGAGTTTCTGATTTTTAGCGAAGGCTCGGCAAACTGGCTGGAATACGGGGACTACAGGTATGATCAGTGCAATTGATATCTCCTTCCAACCAGCTGCCAAAGTAGTGCGTCAGATGAAATGTTTGG
>NZ_JBQGAN010000065.1:0-2504 GCF_056542865.1 Ruegeria sp. AA6 | reverse complement strand
TGTCAACGGCGGTGAGAAAGTCTGCCATTGGGCGGAGCAAAAGTCGTCCACTGTTTGGGTTACCGGCGCCTTGGCAAACGCGCTCCCAAATAGCTGGCGGTTGCCAAGGCGTCTTGGTCCGTCAGGACCAATCTCTTCTGTGCCTTAGGAGTTCTGCCGGGCCCTGCTCTGTGCCAGGCGATAGCTTTCTCCGTTCATCTCCAGAATGCTGACGTGGTGGGTCAGCCGGTCGAGCAAGGCACCAGTGAGGCGCTCCGATCCGAATGTTTCGGTCCATTCATCGAAGGGCAGGTTCGAGGTGATCAGGATCGAGCCGCGCTCGTATCGCTGAGAGATCAGTTCGAACAACAGTTCGGCGCCGGTTTTGCTGAGGGGCACGAAGCCCAACTCGTCGATGATCAGGAGCTTCTGCTTCACGAGTTGCTTTTGAAGGCGCAGGAGCTGGCGCTCGTCGCGGGCTTCCATCAACTCGTGCACGATGGCCGCGGCAGTAGTAAAGCGAACCGCCAGGCCTTTCTGGCAGGCGGCCAGACCGAGGCCGAGCGCCACGTGGGTCTTACCGGTGCCGCTGGGGCCGAGAGCGATGACGTTCTCTCCGCGGTCGATCCATTCACCACGCGCCAACTCCAGGACCTGCATCTTGTTCAAAGAAGGGATCGCGGCAAAATCGAAGCTATCAAGGCTCTTGGTCGCCGGGAATTTCGCGGCCTTGATCCGGCGTTCGATCATCCGCCGCTCCCGGTCGATGAGCTCGAGCTCGATCAGACGGGCCAGGAACTGGACATGGTCGCGGCCCTCGGAGGCACACAGCCGAGCCTGTTTGTCGTATTCCCGCAGGATGGTCGGCAGCTTCAGCTTCTTGAGTTGGTGGTTCAGCAGGATCTGTGGTGTCTCCGTCATGTCGAGGCACCTGTTGTCAGGCACATGTAGCTGGCCGGAGATGTCGTCGCCACCTTGGCCCGCGGCAGGAACGGGTAGACATCCAGATCGAGCCTCGGCGGCCGCCGCTCCACCCGACACAGCACCAGATGCTTCACGGCATCAAAACTGATCGCACCCATCTGGAGAGCCGTCTTCACGGCAGCATGAACCTCCTCCATCTCGAAGCTTTCGAGCAGCCGTAGGACCTGCACGTATTCGCGCCGTCCGGCTTTCAGCATGCGTGCCTCCATTAGCTTCTGAAGAGTATCAAACGCCTTGGGAAGCTCCCATCCGGCCAGCGGAGCTGCCTGTTCGAAAGCGTTTATCTTCTTCTCAATCAGCGGCAGGTAATGAACCGGATCGAAGACCATGTCCTCGCGGTTGTAGCTGCGAACATGCCGCGCGATGACCTCGCCGCCACATCCGATCACCAGTCGGTCGACATAGGCGCGGATCCAGACATCGCGGTGTCCAAAGGCAACCGGTACGGAATAATCATTGGTCTTGTAACGTACCAACGCGAGCGAACTGACCCGACCCGTTGCCTGGTCACAGGCTTCGAAAGACCGGGCGGGAAGCGGCGCCATGATCTCCAGATCGCGTTGAAGTCGCTCTCCAATCGTCTCATTGTGCCCGCGCAGCTTGTCGTTTTGGCGCTTACGGCACTGCTCTTCGAGCCAGTTGTTGAAGGCATCCCAAGTCGGAAAACTCGGGACCGGCACCATGAAGTTGCGCCGGGAATAGCCAACCAGCCCTTCGACGGACCCCTTGTCGTTGCCCTTGCCGGGACGCCCGTAGCGGTCCCGGATCACGTAGTGGGACAGCATCTCGCTGAACAGCCGCGCGCGTCTGCGAGTTCCGTCGGGCTCGATCTTCGCCACAAGGCACCGGTCGTTGTCGTACAGGATCGACTGCGGAGCCGCCCCGAAAAACCCAAAGGCATGGACGTGGCCATCCATCCAGGCCTCTGCGGTCGCCGCCGGATAGGCCCGGACGTAGCAGGCGTCGCTGTGCGGCAGATCCAAGGCAAAGAAGTGGGCCTTCTGTTCAATGCCACCGATCACAACAATCGCTTCGCCGAAGTCGGCCTGAGCATGGCCGGGTGCATGGTTAAGCGGCACGAACATCTCGCGATGCCGTCGACCGTGTTCCCGAACATAATCCTTGATGATGGTGTAACCACCCTCGAAGCCATGCTCATCGCGCAGGCGTTCGAAGATCCGCTTGGCCGTATGCCGCTGTTTGCGCGGTCGCTGCCGATCTTCTGACAGCCATTGATCGATGATCCCGGTGAACCCATCCAGCTTGGGCCGCCGGATCGGTGCTGACCGCCGGTAGCCGGGCGGGACCGAAAACGCCAAGATCTTGCGAACGCTGTCACGTGATATCCCGAAATGCCGGGCCGCTTCTCGCTGGCTCATGCCCTCGGCACAGGCCAGACGCACTTTACGATACAAATCCACGGAAAAGATCCTCCCGCCCCCCCCGTTACGAAAAGAAGGGCAAAGATGGACGACTTTTACGCCGCCCGCAGCAGGGTTATCCCGCCGCTACCGTGGTCGACTTTCTCACCGCCGTTCTCA
>NZ_JBQGAN010000064.1:0-2540 GCF_056542865.1 Ruegeria sp. AA6 | reverse complement strand
ACCCGTCGCCGCCATCGGCGGTGTCATTGCCCGCCATCAGGATGATCCGGTCGCGCCCGTCGCTGCCGATTACATTGTCGTCCAGCATCGTCGTGCGCAGGCTTGTCAGGTTCTCGACACCGTTGATAGTATCCTGACCGCCATAGCCATCCTCGCTGACGAGGCCGGTGCTCAGGTTGACCGTAACACCGCTCTGGATGTCGGATTGACGATAATCCAGCCGCACATGGCCGTCGCCCGCATTGATATTGAACGTGTCGTTGCCGCCCACACCTCTGATGCCGATAAAGCCGACCTGCGCCGGAGTGACATTGAACGTGTCATTATGATCGGTGCCTTCTACGAACAGGCCCCAACCGGTTATTGGGTTTTGAATATTCACGAATGAGGTCGATCCGTTCACCCCTTTATCGATATAGCCGCTATTGGTGCCGCCATTGATCCAAGCAATTATGCCCGCATCGAGATCCCTGTGTTCAAGGGCCGCACCCCCCGTGTTGGACATATCAGAAAAATCGATCGTGTCCTGGCCAGTACCGGCAGCGATGCGGTCGTCGTCGAACTCATTGTCGCCGGGGTTGATGTAATCATCACCCGCACCGCCCTCGATATAATCAGTGCCAGCACCGCCAAGCAGGCTGTCATTACCTTCGCCGCCATCCAGGCTGTCATTGCCGCCGCCGCCGACTAGACTGTCATTGCCGCCCTGCCCCTCGAAATACTCTCCAACGGCATCGCGTCCGATGATGGTATCGTTGCCTTCGCGTGAGCCGCGCACCTCTTCGAAATTGCTGATCGTGTGGGTGAAGGCCTCACCGCGCCAGGTGCCTGTGGCCGTCCCGGTTTCCAGGTTGACGTTCACCGCCTCGACCCCGGTCCGGTCATAGCGCAGCAGGTCGAACCCGTCGCCGCCGTCGGCGGTGTCATTGCCCGCCATCAGAATGATCTGATCGCGCCCGTCGCTGCCGGTCACGCTGTCGTCCAGCATCGTGGCGCGGAAGCTCGAGACGAGTTCAACCCCGGTGATCGTATCCGATCCACCATGGCCATCGTTCGAGATGATGCCAGTCCCGAGATCGGCGACCATACCGTTGGTGGTGCGCCACCAGTCAGAGGTGATGCGCACATGAGTGCCGCCGTCGCCGGTCAGATTGATGGTGTCATTACCGACAGAGGCATAGATTTGAAAATACCCATCGGGACCTGTGGTGAAGTTGATCGTATCGTCATGCAGAGTCGCAAAAAGGCCGAAACCGTCACTGCCCGCCAGCGGATTGTTCAGCCCAAGGATCGTAGTTGTGCCGTTCACACCCTTGTCAATGCTGCCGCTGTTGGTGGCGGCGTTGATGTTGGCCGTCACCCCGGCGTTCAAGTCGAACATGTCGATTTCCGCAAAGGCGTTCGGGCTGGTGATGCCAGTTAAGTCTACGGTGTCGTTTCCGGTCCCTGGGATCACCCAGTCGAAGTCGGTATTGTCACCGGTTGCCAGATAGTCGTCACCCGCACCCCCATACAGGTCATCCGATCCATCACCACCTTCCAGCGAGTCGTTGCCTGCTTCACCGAACAGCAAGTCATCACCATCCAGACCCAGGATCGTGTCATTCCCGGCTCCTCCTTCAAGCGTGTTGCCATCGCTGTTGTCGACGATCAGATCATCCTCGGTGCTGGTGGCGCTCAGCGAGCTTAGTGCGATATCTGTGCCGGGGCCAAAGGCGCTGAAGGCGGCGGGAACATCGAAACCGGTCAAAGCGTTGTCGAAGAAATCGTTGAAGTCCTGAAGCGTATTGAAGGTTGGCAGTGCATCACCGCCCAACAGGAAGATGTGCTGACTGTCGACCGTGCCATATGGCGGAACACTGGCGTCGATATCTTCGAGGATCAGGATGGTTGAGACCCGCGACACACCGCCGGCGTCGGTCCAGTCCAGCTGAAAGATCGACGTATCGGGTTCGTCGTCCGATCCCTGAAACTCAGTCCCATCTACGCGAACATTGTACAGATCCAGTGTGACATCGACATAGAGGTCGTCCGGCGCCGAATCGCCTGGGGCCAGCGGCAGAACGCTGTAGTTCATAGAGGTGGCGTAATCTGGTACGGTTAGTTCCAGTGTAGTGCTCGATTTCAGCCCCACATCTGCTTCGACATCATTGTCGTAATAGACGGAAAAACCGCTGAGCGTATAGGTTGTCATCTGGATGGTCCCTCAAGTTCATTTTTTGGCGACACCGGATCCGGTGCGCGCTCTAAATTTTGATTTTTGCCCAATAGTATGAGCGTGTTGGCAATTATCGGCCGCCGGCGAATAAAAGCAGGCGGTATTTAACAGGTCAATCAGAATGACACTGATTGGCGTCATAACTTGAAGCTGACGTAGGGGAATGCTGGAATGCGAAAGCCCGGGCGTTTGGCCCGGGCTTTACAGATCCGCAATTGGTTCATGTGGTTCAGAAGATGAAATCGCCCGCGTCGAGCGTGCCCTCGGCCACACCGAGCAGGGTCAGCGTGTTGCCCAGCCCATCGCTGATGATCGCCTCGGC
>NZ_JBQGAN010000063.1:0-2863 GCF_056542865.1 Ruegeria sp. AA6 | reverse complement strand
AGGCTCTAAACATGCGACCGCCCGTTCCAGAAACCTTGCTCAAAACTGGCCCATAGAATTGGGGCTGGACATTGGGACCACTTTATTTGAGAACGGGCTCAGAATAATTGAGACGGGCTCACATTTCTGAGACTGGGATCGGTGGGGTGAGACCATCCACATGACCTCATAGCGACAACCCCGCCATCCGCATTCGCTCTGCCAATTCGCGGGTCCGCGCGGGTTCAAGCTGCCCGCTCAGGAAGCGTTTGATCTCGGCAGGTTTGGACTGGAACTGATCCGCCAATACCTTCACAGAATAGCCCTGCCGGGTGAGACGTGGCTCCAAGTCATCAAAGTCGGGGGCCAGGGTGGCCGACACAATATCCGGCGTGATTGGTTTCTGGCCGATGCGGAACCCGGCCTCCAATGCCCGGTTTAAATATTCGGCAAACTGTAAGGGTGTGGTCAGGCGCTCTGCCAGTAGGTCCAGCGCCGCCGGTTCGATAATCTCGTCAAGTGGAGCGTCGTCCTCGGTACACTGGTCCAAAAGCCAGTCGAGATAGGTTCGGGACTCTTCCCCCAATCCTTCGAAGGGCAGGATATCAGTGCGATGCCCGATCTCTTCCATCGTTGGGCGGCGAAGGTCGTTTCGCAGCTTCGGATGGCCGACCAGAATAACGGACAGATTGCCTCCGCCGCGCGCGATCACTTCCATCAGGCGTTTCAGCCCGATCAATGTCTTTCCATGCAGATCATGGGCCTCATCGACAAACAGCGCCACGGGCTTTCCGGAGCGGGCTACCAGCTTCTGAAGTTCTCGTTCCCTCTTTTCACCTTGGGTTGGAATCTTTGGTTCTTTCTCTCGTGAGAGATCGTAGAACAGGGCTGAGATTAGCGTCGGAACGGTCGTGCGGGCTTTGTCCACCGACAGGCTTTCGGCGACAGTGACCTTCTTTTCGCGCGCAATTTCATCTTGCAACCGGTGCAGGAACACAGTCTTGCCGATGCCAACTGGGCCTGTCACAGCGATCAGGCGTCCGGTTCCAATGCCCGCCCGGACGGTGTGGGTGATCTGACGATGGTTCTCGGTCTCATAGAATCCGGCAGCTCGCCAGTCCTTGATCAGCCCATATCGCGCCATGATCTCGGCATTCAGCATTACTCGCTCTCCTCTTCAGCGGCCGGTCGCTTAGGCGAGAACCGGGCAGTTATTCCTTGTTTGATTTCCGTCTTGTCGAGCGTGCGGTCGACAAGATCATTCACGAACGACAGATCCTCGTCTGTCAGGCGGGCCAGCGGCTTGTGCAGCAAATCCGAGACCCCGCGCAGCGCATCCAATCGGCTGCTATAGGTGAACTCTCCATAGGGATCCGGATCGACAAAGGCCTGGCTGGCGAACGGCAGTACGTCTGCGGCTTTGGCCAGGCTTGAATCCAACCCGGCAAGCGCCGATCTGGGCACCGAGATCTTCTGCGCAAGATCTCCGATCCTGTCGGCCCGTGCCTGTGTTTGTGTTTTCTTGGGCTTGCGATAGCGATGCAGCGGGATAGGCCCACCTGTCGGGCGGTAGGGGCCAAAGCGCTTGTCGTTCCACTCAACGAACAGCTCGTGATCAAACACCTGCAGACCTGGTTAAGAAAGGTGGGCATTAAGCCGATCCAAATCTACCCGGGATCACCTTGGGAGAATGGATACAACGAGCGCTTCAATGGCACTCTGCGCCGGGAAGTCCTCAACGCAGAATGGTTCCACACCACCAAACAGGCTCAGATCGTCATCAATACCTGGCTTAGACAGTACAATCGTGTCAGACCCCATCAGGCTCTAAACATGCGACCGCCCGTTCCAGAAACCTTGCTCAAAACTGGCCCATAGAATTGGGGCTGGACAAAGTTACTGCTCTCTTTACCGATGTACAACTGGAAGCTGACGGCACTGGTTGGCTTTGGCTTTATACGATGATTCCTTCTGAAGAAGTTGAGGAAGAAAGGCACTCTGATACCGGAATTTTTCTAACTCAACGATTTATGCCAGTGTGCACAAAACCAGAGAATTTTCTCACCCGGAAGTTCGTCGAATTTGATGACGGAACTAAGGGCGAGGAACTGGCCTTCTACTTCCTAGATTTAAGCCGCCCAGAAAGATTTTTTGGATATCTAGACACCAATATTCTAGGAATTTCCAACTGGTTTATTGATAATCAAGAAGTGAAAAAATTTCTTGCAGAGTAATACGAGCCGACGGGGTGAGCGTTGTCGCTGTGACGGCGTCGGATGGTCTCACCCCACCGATCCCAGTCTCAGCAATGTGAGCCCGTCTCAATTATTCTGAGTCCAGTCGCAAATAATGTGATCCCAAATCGATTTACAGTCTCAAATAATCTGAGCCAGAAATGCCGATAATCTCGCGCCCAACGGATTATGATCTCAAGCCACTACACATAGGGCGTCACCAGAGGGCAGTACGGCTGTGTCAGACCACCCAATCCGGAAACCAGGGGCGGACTGTCAGTTAACCCACACGCGGTGCCCGACTTGCGGCCGGATGTTAGGCTGTCAGGATGATGTAACCGGTTAGTGCTGCAGTGTGCGCCAAGGCGTAGCGGCGGCCCGATGAACCGATGAACCGATGAACCGATGAACCGATGAACCGATGAACCGATGAACCGATGAACCGATGAAACGATGGACCCAACCGGCCTGCAAGTAACAGGCTGAATTTATTGTGCAAATTGGCGGTTTTTAGCCAAGCACTCGCAGGCCAATCAAATCGTCCCATACCGAACAATAGAACCAGTTGACTGCCTTCGGGAAATTCCCAAATCCTATATTTAAATAGACACCAGCTATGATGGGCCCTGCGCTTATGAGGTCCCGCTCAT
>NZ_JBQGAN010000062.1:0-2923 GCF_056542865.1 Ruegeria sp. AA6 | reverse complement strand
CGGACCGAGAATATCCACGTTCTCGGAGAGCATACATCGATCATCGCAACGCGGGTTGGGACAGTGAAGACGTCAACTCTCATGCTCGCACTCAGGAGCGTAGGCTTCTCGGTTGAGCAGCATGACGGGTTTTTGTTGGTGGAGGCCGGCGATGAAACACCCGACCTTCAATCAGTGCTATCTGAAATGGCATCCGGCGAACCTCTAGACCTGTTCGGCGATGCGGGAAACCTAGCTACGGAGAAGTTTCACACTTACCTTTCGATGTCACTTATACAACTAGATGCCGTTTCTTCAAAACTAGCACCTGATCATCTGCCTAGCATGATCGATCGGATTGCTAAGCCATAAGGGGCGTATTTCGTTGAAAAACTCTTGGTTGATTGAGTGGTAAGTCGCTGATTCAATTCGTCCTGTAGGGAGGAATTGGCGATGATGGGACCGAGGCAGGAAGCGCAGGCGGCGTTGTTCTACGAGTTCTCGCTGGAAGATCATGTCCCGCAAGATCACCTGCTGCGCTCGATTGATCGGTTCGTCGATCTTGGCAGCATCCGGTCGCATCTGGCGGAGTTCTACAGCCATACTGGACGCCCCTCGGTTGACCCCGAGTTGCTTATCCGAATGCTACTCGTGGGCTACTGCTTCGGGATCCGGTCCGAGCGGCGGCTTTGTGAAGAGGTTCATCTGAACCTAGCCTATCGGTGGTTCTGTCGGCTCGATCTGAACGACCGTGTGCCGGATCATTCCACATTCTCGAAGAACCGGCATGGGCGGTTCCGCGAAAGCGAACTGCTGCGCTACCTGTTCGAGATGACCGTGGCACACAGCATTGAGGAAGGCCTCGTCAGCGGTCAGCGTATGGCCATCGATGCAAGCTTGATCGAAGCCGATGCCAACAAGCAGAACTCAACGCCGAAGGAAGAGTGGGACGCCTCAACCGTTGATCCGACCGACGCGCCCCGCGCCGTCCGCGAGTATCTCGACACGCTGGACGAGGCTGCGTTCGGCGCTGCCAGCGAGGTTCAGCCCAAGTTCACATCGCATTCCGATCCGGCGAGCCAATGGACCGCAGCCCGCAAAGGCCCTGCATTCTTTAGCTATTCCGACAACTACCTGATCGATACAGATCACGGAGTTATCATCGACGTCGAAGCCACCAGATCAATCCGTCAGGCTGAGGTCGGATCGACCAAGACCATGTTGAACCGAGTAAAGGAACGGTTCGATCTGCATCCGGAGAGACTAATCGCGGACACCGCCTATGGCACCGGCCCACTTCTGGGCTGGCTGGTTGATCGCAAGATTGCGCCGCATATCCCGGTGTTCGACAAGTCCGGTCGCAATGACGGCACCTGGACCCGCGCCGACTTCGAATGGGATGCTGAGAATGACCAATACATCTGTCCCGAAGGTCACGCCCTCAAGCAGTTCCGCCGCAACTACTCAGACCCCAACCGCGGTCCGACGGGCAAGGGCACCGCTCGCTATCGCGCTCTGAAAGAGGTCTGTCAGGTCTGCCCATCGAAAACCAAGTGCTGCCCCAACGCGGATGCCCGCAAGATCAGCCGCGAAGAAACAGAAGACGCCCGCCAGGTGGCTCGAGACATTGTGGACCTGTCGCGTTTTTGTGCCGCTCCAAGTGCTCGTTTAAACCACTTTCCGTTCGAAGGCGACGGGACTTTTCCAGCCCAGTGCTGAGTGTCGGCGGCGCGGATTGTAGAAGCCGTTGATGTATTCGAAGATGGCCGCTTCAGCCTGCCGTCGGGTTTGCCATGACCGCCGCCAGATCAGCTCAGCTTTGATCGTTTTGAAGAAGGTCTCGACGGCGGCGTTATCATAGCAATTGCCTTTGCCGCTCATCGACACTTTGAAGTCATGTTGGCGCAGGATCTTCTGATAATCGTGGGAACAGTATTGGCTGCCACGATCCGTGTGGTGGATGCAGTCCTTCGGTGGTGATCTGAAGGCGATAGCCATTCTCAGCGCCCTGATGGCCAGGTCTCGCTTCATCCGATTGCTAACAGCCCAGCCAATCACACGGCGGGAATGCAAGTCCAGAATGACGGCGAGATAAAGCCAGCCTTCACGGGTCCAGACATAGCTGATGTCACCAGCCCATGTCTTGTTCGGCTGATCCGCTGTGAAGTCCCGATCCAGTAGGTTGGGCGCGATATTGAACTTGTGATCGCTGTCTGTCGTGACCTTGTGCTTGCGTGTTCTCAACACGGATATGCCGTTCTGGCGCATCAGGCGACCAACGCGACGATGCCCCACAGCCAAACCAATTTCCTTCAACTCTTCAGTCATGCGCGGCCTGCCATAGCTGCCCAAACTGAGGCGTGACTGTTCTTTGATATGCGCCAGCGTGACCAGATCAGACCGCTGTCTGCGACTGGCAGGGCGGCTGCGGAAGGCACGCAGACCGCGTGCGCTGACACCGACGACATCGCATAACCGGTTGGCTGGAAAGCTGGCTCTGTGTTCTTCGATAAACCTAAATCTCATTGCTTTAGGCCCGCGAAGAACTGGGTGGCCTTTTTTAGGATTTCCCTCTCCTCCTTGAGGAGCCGGATCTCCCGTCGAAGTCGCTCATTCTCTTGAGCGAGGCTCAAATCCTCTTTGGAAACCACGTCTGTATCTCGGTGCGCTGTGATCCATTTGTTCAGCGTGGACATCCCGACACCTAGATCATCAGCCACCTGCTTGCGTGTTAGCCCACTGGTCAATGCGATACGCACCGCATCTTGCCGGAATTCGGCCGTCCGTTTCAGTCCCATAGTCAGTCTCCTTTGCTGCAGTAGATGCTATCAAAGGAGCGGCATCAAACCGTGACAGGTCCAGCTACAAGATGCTGACGGTGCTGGATGAGTATACCCGTGAGGCGCTCTGCGTAGCGGTCAAGCCGAAGATGAACAGCGCAGAC
>NZ_JBQGAN010000061.1:0-3473 GCF_056542865.1 Ruegeria sp. AA6 | reverse complement strand
AACCTGATCATCCGGGGCAAGGCGCAACCGGCGCAGATCGTGGCGCTGCCCTTCGTCACACAGAATTACAAGCGTTGAAGTCAGGAGAGAGAGACATGGCAACCTATTATTCCGAAGAGCATGAATGGCTGACCGTCGAAGGGGACGTGGCCACGCTGGGCATCACCAAACACGCGGCCGAACAGCTGGGTGAGGTGGTCTTTGTCGAGCAGCAGGAAGTGGGCGACGAGTTCGAAAAAGACGGCGAGATCGGCGTGATCGAATCCGTCAAGGCGGCGTCCGAGCTTTATGCGCCGGTGGATGGCGAGATCGTCGAGGTCAACGAGACACTGGCTGACAATCCCGGCGCGCTGAACGAAGACCCCGAGGGCGAGGCCTGGATCTACAAGGTCAAGATCAGCGATGCATCGCAGCTGGACGATCTGATGGATGAGGCCGGCTACAAAGCCTTCATCGGCTAATCCCGAACGGCGGGTCCTGTCGCGGATCCGCCCCTTCATCTGGCTAAAAATACCTCCGCCGGAGGCTTCCGCAGCCTCCGCCGGGCCTGACCTATTCATGGGAGCGCAACACATGGCCTTCAAACTGACCGACTACGAAGCCTATGACTTCGCCAACCGCCGCCACATCGGCCCTAGCCCGACCGAGATGCGCGACATGCTCAAGGTGATCGGCTTCAAGACGCTGGACCAGCTGATCGACGCCACCGTCCCGCCCGCGATCCGGCAGAAGGACCCGCTGGACTGGGGTCCGGCGATGACCGAACGCGATGCGCTCTTTCACATGAAGCAGGTGGCGGGCAAGAACAAGGTTCTGACCTCGCTGATCGGTCAGGGCTATTACGGCACCACCACGCCTGCGCCGATCCTGCGCAACATCCTGGAAAACCCGGCCTGGTACACCGCCTATACCCCCTATCAGCCCGAGATCAGCCAGGGCCGTCTTGAGGCGCTGCTGAACTTCCAGACCATGGTCAGCGACCTGACCGGGCTGGACGTGGCCAACGCCTCCTTGCTGGACGAAGCCACCGCCGCGGCTGAGGCCATGGCGATGGCCAAGCGCGGCGGTCGGTCCAAGGCCAACAACGCGGCCTTCTTTGTCGACCGCAACTGCCACCCGCAGACCATCGCGGTAATCAAAACCCGGGCCGAGCCTCTGGGCATCGAAGTACAGGTGGGCGATCCCGACAGCCTGGACGCCGGTGCCGTCTTTGGCGCGATCTTCCAGTATCCCGGCACCCACGGCCATGTGCGCGACTTCACCGCCGAGATTGCGGCGCTGCATGAACACAAAGCCATCGCCATCGTCGCCGCCGACATCCTGTCGCTGGCGCTGTTGAAGTCACCGGGTGAGATGGGCGCGGATATCGCCATCGGCTCGACCCAGCGCTTTGGCGTGCCGATGGGCTATGGTGGCCCGCACGCCGCTTATATGGCAACCACCGACAAGCTGAAACGCTCGATGCCGGGCCGGATCATCGGTGTCAGCATCGACAGCCGTGGCAACAAGGCCTATCGCCTGTCGCTGCAAACCCGCGAGCAACACATTCGCCGCGAGAAAGCCAACTCGAATGTCTGCACCGCGCAGGCGCTGCTGGCCGTCATTGCCTCGATGTATGCCGTTTACCATGGCCCCGACGGCATCAAGGCCATCGCGCAATCGGTGCATCGCAAGACCTCGCGCCTGGCCGCCGGCCTGGAAGAGGCGGGCTTCACCGTCGAACCCGAAGTGTTCTTTGACACCATCACGGTCGAGGTCGGCCACCTGCAGAAAACGGTGATGGAGGCCGCCGTGGCCCGCGGCGTCAACCTGCGCAAGGTCGGCGATACGAAAGTGGGCATCAGCCTCGACGAACAGACCCGGCCCGAGACCATCGAGGCCGTCTGGGGCGCCTTTGGCATCGACCGCACCGATGACAGCTCGAACAAGCAGTACCGCCTGCCCGATTATGCGCTGCGCGAAAGCGCCTATCTGACCCACCCGATCTTCCACCAGAACCGGGCCGAGGCCGAGATCACCCGCTACATGCGCCGACTGGCCGACCGTGATCTGGCGCTGGACCGGGCGATGATCCCGCTGGGGTCCTGCACCATGAAGCTGAACGCCACGATCGAGATGATCCCGGTCACCTGGCCCGAGTTCGGCAACCTGCACCCGTTCTGCCCCGAAGATCAGGCGCAGGGCTATCACGAGATGATTGCCGATCTGAACGACAAGCTGTGCCAGATCACCGGCTATGACGCGATCTCCCAGCAGCCCAACTCAGGCGCGCAGGGCGAGTACGCAGGCCTGCTGACCATCCGCAACTATCACTTCGCGCGCGGTGAAGGTCAGCGGAACGTCTGCCTGATCCCGACCTCGGCGCATGGCACCAACCCGGCCTCGGCCCAGATGGTGGGCTGGCAGGTTGTGCCGGTGCAGGCGGATGAGAACGGCAATATTGACCTGAACGACTTCCGCGCCAAGGCCGAAAAGCACAGCGACCATCTGGCCGCCTGCATGATCACCTACCCCTCGACCCATGGCGTGTTCGAGACCACCGTGCAGGAGGTCTGCCAGATCACCCATGATCACGGCGGTCAGGTCTATATCGACGGCGCCAACATGAACGCCATGGTGGGTCTGTCGCGTCCGGGGGATATTGGCGGCGACGTCAGCCACCTGAACCTGCACAAGACCTTCTGCATCCCGCATGGCGGCGGCGGCCCCGGCATGGGTCCGATCGGCGTCAAGGCGCACCTGACCGAGCATCTGCCCGGCCACCCGGAATACGGCACCGCCGTGGGTCCGGTCTCGGCAGCCCCCTTTGGGTCTCCGTCGATTCTGCCGGTCAGCTGGGCCTATGTTCTGCTGATGGGTGGCGCGGGTCTGACGCAGGCGACCAAAGTGGCGATCCTGAACGCCAACTACATCGCCGCGCGGCTCAAGGATGCCTATCCGATCCTGTATACGTCCGAGACCGGCCGGGTGGCGCATGAGTGCATCCTCGACACTCGACCCCTGGACGAGGCGGCGCATGTCAGTGTCGACGACATCGCCAAACGTCTGGTCGATTCAGGCTTCCACGCGCCGACGATGAGTTGGCCGGTGGCAGGCACCCTGATGGTGGAACCCACGGAATCGGAACCCATGGCCGAGCTCGACCGCTTCTGCGACGCCATGCTGTCCATCCGGGCGGAAGCGCAGGACATCATCGACGGCAAGATCGACGCGGAAAACAACCCGCTGAAAAACGCGCCCCACACGGTGCGCGATCTGGTCGGCGACTGGGACCGCCCCTACACCCGCGAGCAAGCCTGCTTCCCGCCGGGCTCCATGGGCGTCGACAAATACTGGTCCCCCGTCAACCGCGTCGACAACGCATACGGAGACAGAAACCTCGTCTGCACATGCCCCCCAATGGACGCATACCAAGACGCCGCCGAATAATCACCAAAACACAAAAACAAATCCCCCGCCCAAAAGGCGGGGGG
>NZ_JBQGAN010000060.1:0-4430 GCF_056542865.1 Ruegeria sp. AA6 | reverse complement strand
AAATCGGAGGATATAGATTATGTCGACCCAGAACCCAGTGTTTATTCCCGGCCCGACGAACATCCCTGATCGTTTGCGTTTGGCGATGCATGTTCAGACGCAGGATCATCGTGCGCCGGATTTTGTTGAGACGTTTGCCCCGGTGCTGGAGGATACCAAACGTGTGTTTGGCACCCGCGCGGGTCAGGTCATTACCTTTCCGGCCAGCGGCACGGGTGGGTGGGAAGCGTCGATCACCAATACGCTCAGCCCCGGTGATGCGGTTCTGGTGGCGCGGTACGGGATGTTCAGCCATCGCTGGATCGACCTGTGTCAGCGCCATGGGCTGGATGTTCGGATCATCGAATGCCCCTGGGGCAGCGGTGCGCCGGCGGACAAGTTCGCCGAGGCTCTGGCCGCCGATACGGGCCATGAGATCAAGGCGGTTCTGGTTACCCATAACGAGACGGCAACCGGCGTGCGCTCGGACATTGCGGCAGTGCGTGGGGCGATGGATGCCAGCAGCCACCCGGCAATGCTGTTTGTGGATTGCGTCAGCTCGCTGGCCTCGATGCCGTTCGAATTTGATGACTGGGGCGTTGATATAGCCGTGTCGGGCTCGCAGAAGGGCTTCATGCTGGCGACCGGCATGGCGATCCTGTGTGTCAGCCCCAAGGCGCTGGCGGCGATGGAAACGGCCAAACTGCCGCGCACCTTCTTTGATTTCCGCGATATGATGAACGCGAATGCCTCGGGCGGTTTTCCCTATACCCCGCCGCTACAGCTGATCTACGGCATGGGCGAAAGCCTGAAGATGCTGTTCGAGGAAGGCTTGGACAATGTCTATGCCCGCCACTTCCGTCTGGCCGAAGGGGTACGCAAGGCGACCTCGGCCTGGGGGCTCGATCTGGTGGCGCAGTCGCCGGATCTCTACTCGGATACGGTCAGCGCGATCTATGTGCCCGAGGGATTCGACAGCAATGCTCTGACGGATCATGCCTTCAACGCCTATGGCGTCAGCTTTGGCATCGGTCTGGGCGAGATGAACGGCAAGGCCTTCCGCATCGGCCATCTGGGCAGCCTGACGGATGTGATGGTTCTGTCCGGTCTTGCCACGATCGAGATGGCGATGGCCGATCTGGACTATCCGATCGAGCTGGGCAGCGGTGTGGCGGCGGCGCAGGAGTACTTCCGGTCCGGCAGCGCCACCCCGATGCAATCTGCAGCGTAAGGAGGAGCCTGATGTTGGACGACATGACCACAGCCGATTGCCTGACCATCGCGGATATGCGCGCAGCCCATGAGCGGATCAAACCCCACATTAACCGCACCCCGGTGCTGCGGTCGCAGTATCTGGACGATCTGACCGGCGCGCAGCTGTTCTTCAAATGCGAGAACTTCCAGGAGGCTGGTGCTTTCAAAGTGCGCGGTGCCTGCAACGCGGTCTTTGGCCTGAATGACGAGGCCGCCGAACGCGGCGTCTGCACGCATTCCTCGGGCAACCACGCGCTCAGCCTGTCTTATGCCGCCGGTCGACGGGGCATCCCCTGCAACGTGGTGATGCCGCGCACAGCGCCGCAGGCCAAGAAAGACGCGGTGCGCCGCTATGGCGGGATCATCACCGAATGCGAACCCTCGACCACCTCGCGCGAGGCGGTGTTTGCCGAGGTGCAGGCGCGGACGGGGGGTGAGTTCGTGCACCCCTATAACGACCCGCGGGTGATTGCGGGTCAGGCGACCTGTTCGGCGGAACTGCTGGAACAGACCGATGGTCTGGACGCGGTGGTCGCGCCCATTGGCGGCGGCGGCATGATCTCGGGCACCTGCCTGACCCTGTCGAACCTGGCGCCCGAGGTGCAGATCTATGCCTCGGAACCGGAACAGGCCGACGATGCCTATCGCAGCTTCAAGGCCGGTCACATCATCGCCGATGACGCGCCGGTCACCATCGCCGACGGGCTGAAAGTGCCGCTGAAGGAAAACACCTGGCACTTCGTGTCGAACTTCGTCAGCGACATCCACACCGCCAGCGAAGACGAGATCATCGCCGCGATGAAGACCACCTGGAAATACCTGCGCATCGTGATGGAACCCAGCTGCGCCGTGCCGCTGGCAACCATTCTGAAGCACCCCGAGGTGTTCAAGGGAAAGCGCGTCGGCGTGATCATCACCGGCGGCAATGTGGATCTGGACAAACTGCCCTGGTTCAAGGGTTGAGGAGGAAAACATGAACAAGCCCGTAAATATCGACCAGCTTGAGGTCGGCTTTGACATCCCCGCCGCCATCGGCATGGACGCGTCCGAGATTCAAACGCCGGCTCTGGTGCTGGATCTGGACGCGCTGGAGCGCAACATCCAGAAGATGGGCGATTACGCCAAGGCCCACGGCATGCGCCACCGGGTGCATGGCAAGATGCATAAATCCGTCGACGTGGCGCGGCTGCAGGTCGAGCTGGGCGGCGCCTGTGGCATCTGCTGCCAGAAAGTCTCCGAGGCCGAGGTCTTTGCCCGGGGCGGCATCAAGGACGTGCTTGTGTCCAATCAGGTGCGCGACCCGGCCAAGATCGACCGTCTGGCGCGGATGCCCAAGCTGGGCGCACGCACGATCTGCTGCGTTGACGACATCGACAATGTCGCTGATCTGTCCGAGGCCGCGCAGCGCCACGGCACTCAGATCGAATGTCTGGTCGAGATCGACTGCGGCGCGGGCCGCTGCGGCGTGACCACCACGCCCGAGGTGATAGCAATTGCCAAGGCCATCGACACGGCCCCAGGTCTCAAGTTCGCGGGCATTCAGGCCTATCAGGGCGCGATGCAGCACATGGATCTGTACGAGGATCGCAAGGCCAAGATCGACATCGCCGTGGCGCAGGTCAAAGACGCCGTTGATGGGCTGGCCGCCGAAGGGCTGGACTGTGACATCGTTGGCGGTGGCGGCACCGGGTCTTATTACTTCGAGAGCACCTCGGGCGTGTATAACGAACTGCAATGCGGCTCTTACGCCTTCATGGATGCCGATTATGGCCGCATCCTCGATGAGAACGGCAATCGCATCGACCGTGGGGAGTGGGAGAACGCCTTCTTCATCCTCACCAGCGTCATGAGCCACGCCAAATCCGACAAGGCCATCGTCGATGCCGGCCTCAAGGCCCAATCCGTGGACAGTGGCTTGCCGGTGATCTTTGGCCGCACGGATGTGGAATATGTCAAATGCTCGGATGAGCACGGCGTGGTCGCCGACCCGGACGGTGTTCTCAAGGTCAATGACAAGCTGCATCTGGTGCCCGGCCACTGCGACCCGACCGCCAATGTGCATGACTGGTATGTAGGCGTGCGCGACGGCAAGGTCGAAGCCCTCTGGCCCGTTTCCGCTCGCGGTAAGGCGTACTAAGCCACCGCACATGCGTCCCGGGCGGCAGTTTTCCCTTCCCCTGCCGCCCGGACCTGCCCCCAGAGCTTAAGGAAAAGGTCATGAAAGATATGTCTGATAAACCCCTGCTGATCGTCGGAGAGGACCTCTGCCAGCAACTGGTCGGCCGCCACGACGCGTTCGATGCGGTGCAGGACGTCTTCGCCGCCATGGCGCGTGGCGACGCCTATAACTTCCCCGTCATTCGTGAGGCCATCGGCTATGCCGACGCGCTTTACGGCTTCAAATCCGGCTTTGACCGCGCCGGTCAGGTGCTGGGCGTCAAATCCGGCGGCTACTGGCCCGGCAACATGGACAAGGGGCTGACCAATCACCAGTCCACCGTCTTCCTGTTCGACCCCGATACCGGACGGCTCTCGGCACTGGTCGGCGGCAATTACCTGACCGCCGTGCGCACCGCTGCATCCTCGGCCGTGTCGATTGCCCATCTGGCCCGGAAAGACGCCAAAGTGCTGGGCATGGTCGGCGCAGGCCACCAATCCGCCTTCCAGCTGCGCGCCGCTGCCGAGCAGCGCGACTTTGACAAAGTCGTCGCCTGGAATCCCCACCCCGAGATGCTGCCCCGTCTGGGCGCGGTCGCAACCGAGCTGGGTCTGGAGTTCGAAGCCGTCACGCAGGAAGAATTGGGTGCGCAAGCTGACGTCATCATCACCATCACCTCGGCCTTCGAGCCGCTGCTGATGAAAGACTGGATCAAGCCCGGCACCCACCTGGCCTGCATGGGCACCGACACCAAGGGCAAGCAAGAGGTCGATGCCGCACTGGTCGCATCCGCCACCGTCTTCACCGACGAAATCGCCCAGTCCGTCACCATCGGCGAGGCCCAACACGCCATCACCGCAGGCACCCTCACCGAGGCCCAAATCACCCCCATCGGCGCCGTCATCAACACCGACCACAAAGGCCGAACCTCCGACACCGAAATCACCCTCTTCGACGGAACAGGCGTCGGACTACAAGACCTCGCCGTCGCCCAAGTCGCAGCAAAACTCGCAGAAAAAGCAGGACTGGCGGAAACGGC
>NZ_JBQGAN010000059.1:0-5464 GCF_056542865.1 Ruegeria sp. AA6 | reverse complement strand
TGGGAGCGCGTTTGCCAAGGCGCCGGTAACCCAAACAGTGGACGACTTTTGCTCCGCCCAATGGCAGACTTTCTCACCGCCGTTGACACATGGCAAGGTATGGAACGGCGACGGGCGCTGAAAGTAAACATAAAAAACTGCCTAGTTTAAGCGCCTTACTTGGCTTCTCGGGTAACCGCAAACCATTCTTGTTTCTTTTGTCATCAAGTGATTTTCTTGAGCGCAATGCAATAAAAAGCATCGCCACTCCAAGTATTGCTCCAAACAAATAGTCAAACTTTGTTGGAGAAAAAAAAGACCTCTCTATTTCCCTTTGAAGCAGTTCAATCAGCCAGTCCAGTCCGAAAAGTACTGCCAGTCCAATCGTGATGTTTGTGATCAAGAAGCCAAGCAATAAGAAGCAGGAATTTGTAAAGGGCTTGTTTGTTGTACAGAAAAACAGTATCGCACCAAATACGGTTGGACTAAAAAAGTCCAAGAATAAAGATCCAACCAAAATGCCCCAAAATCCGCTCAGATTGTGTCCTAGCCCCCTAAAACTGTGCAATTACACTGACCACGAGAGGGGGAGCTTGTCTAGGGTCAGGCTCATAACAAATAGATGACCCTTGCGGCGATACAGATTGCTTGAAACAGTCTCTATCGCAGTGAATTATCGAACTGAATCTGAAATGCCGATCTCAGGCATGGCGCTCACCTTCAAAAGGTTTTGTCTTCTTTGTTGCGCTATCCAGAGTATGCTACTTAGTTTTTCTGGCGCGGCTAATCCTAAGGTGTGACTCTTGCCCTTCGAAGTGAGTAAAGAAGAGATCTTGGAAGAACTGGAACGTATTGTTGGTTCGAGTGACTTCGCTGTTAGCAAACGCACCAGAACCTTTTTTGAGCATCTCGTCAGAAGTGAAATTGACGGCAAGGGCGAAGAGCTTCATGGCACTGCGTTGGCAATGGATGTGTTTGGAAGAGGCGCTGACTTTGATCCCAACACTGATCCCGTCGTGCGAACAGAAGCGGTAAAATTGCGAAAGGCGTTAAGCTACTACTATTTGACCTCAGGTAGCCAAGACAGGGTAGAAATAGCGGTTCCAAAAGGTCGGTATCGACCCACCTTTCGCATTCGAGAACCCTGGGCAACAGATACGAATTTGACTGATGAGAAAACGCCAAGGTTGCCCACGCTAGGCATTAGATCGTTCTCAGGATCAGAGTCTGTGCGCGCAATCTTTTTTCGCGATGGGTTGCCGGAAGAAATTGCATTAGAAATAGCCCGTTTCGCTCACATTCGGGTGCTAACAGGGTTTCGGGCGGAAGTCTCAAAAACTGAAACCCATGAGGGTCATAATTCGCTTGAGCGCTGCGACTATGTTCTGGGAGGGACAGTTCGCGAAGATGGCGAATGTTTGCGCGTAATTGTTCAATTGAAACGTCAAGAAACAGGCGACCTAGTTTGGTCGGAACGCAAAGATATCTATTTGAGCAACGCCAATGTTTTCAAAGCGCAGGAAGACATCGCAAAGCGCTGCGCAACCTACATTGCGGATGCATATGGGTTTGTTGCAACCGACGTTGGGAGGAATGCGCGAACGCGGCCTGCCTCTGACTCGAACGTGTATGAGGCTTTGCTGGCATTTCACACCCATCTTCGCGCAAATAGGGTCAGCAGCTTGGCGCAAATGATGGAACTTTCGCAAGCTGCTGTCAGGGAGAACCCAACCAGTGGATTGGCGCACGCTCTTTTATCATTTGGATATGTTGAAGAGGTAGGTGTTGGACAAAAAAGATTGAAGTCCGTTGTCGAAGATGGCCGAATTCACGCAGAGAAAGCATTGGCTTTTGAGCCGCAATGCCAGGAGGCTCTGATTGCCGCAGCCATTTATGCCCAATTGGATGAAGATAAACCAAAGTTTCTTCAATTAATTGATGCGGCAATACGGGCCAATCCAAATGGCGGTCTTCTGCTCGCTGTGGCCGGAGGATGGATTGCATATGTCGGCGATCCCCATAAAGGCGCGGAGTTGGTACGACAAGCGACAGATGCAAACCCCATGTTGCCAACTTGGACCAAGATTACCCTTTGCTTGGAAGACGTCGAGAAAGGAGACTTCAAAGCCGCTGTCAAAAAAGTATGCCAAATAGATGTGCGAGACTCTTTCCTTGATCGTTTGATTATTTCCGCGGTGTACAGCCTCGCCGGTGAAACGGGGCCAGCCCGGGCACAATTGCCAGAGACAAATGGCGACTTCACGATTGAAGAATATTTAAGCGATCTACCCTTCGCGCCCGGCGTTATTGAAATGATCCGTGCAGGGTTGAGGCGCCTTTGACTCGGTAGAGTTCTGGCCAATAACGGAAGAAGACAAAACTGCTGTTCTAAATATCGCAAAGTTGCGGGTAGCTGAAAGTATTGTTTATTTTTAGGCGCATATCGCGATTTACGAAGGTTCAACCGCTTTGTATCTTCCGGAATCGCCCAGCAATCTGTAGCGAATAGTGATGTTTGTGGGGTTTCTTGCCTGAGGTGGAAGACGTGTCTCTTTTCACTTGGTCGAACCTTCGCAATCCTTTGAATTACTTCCGATAAGAAGCCGGTTGGGTCTCAGTAGGTTTTTGAACATGCAGTGCATCGGCTTGCTGCTCAGCTGCATCTGAATAAAAGAAAAACTCATGGTGCACGCAGGCAAACCGCCCGTTGACCAGAAACTTTTCGTAAATTTGGCGGTGTAGATCACTAAGTTCGTCAGTCTCTTGGTAGAATTTCATCAGGTCTTTGGGTGGTATCGAAAGAACAATGTCCCAAGCTCGTGAGTCAGCGTTTTTCATTTTCTCCTCCATTCAACTTGTTAGCTGTAGAGCCCCTTAGACACCGGGTGCCTCTTTTTGTGGCGACCCGGTGAGGGTCGCAAGCGGCATCACTGCTGCTTGCCGGTTTGGTTCGATAGGTTCTTGCGCTTAATACCAATCACTATGGATTGCTCTCTTTTAACTTGATCGACAGCATCAGAAAGCAGGGAGTGTTCTGCGCTGCTTGCTGCAATCAAGTAATCAGTGATTTCAGGCAGGACGTTGTTCCACGTTGGGTAAGCCAAAGCGAACTGAGCAAAGAAGTTTGCCGTGAATTTGAACAACCGCTCCGCACTTGCCGCGTCGGATTCGCGAGCTGCCCAAAGTAAGGTTTCCCATAGCCCATTTTCGAAGGCGACCTGCGCCCTTGGAGCCTTTTGCAAGTCAATCTGAACTTGGTGCTTTCTGGCGAGCAAAAGTTCAGACGTACGTAAGACCAAATTGTGTGCCGCGGCCGTCGTGGCCGGGTATTGGTTTCGCAGCGTAGTTAGCAGATCAAATTGTGACATTTTTTCTCTCCACATTTCCAGTTCTTGCAAAATCAAAATGTGAAGAGTTCGCCGTTCTTTGGAGGTGTCCTACAGTAGTGCAACTGTAGTCGGATATTGGCTTCCATTATTTTGCGGGGCACCGGCAACTTAGTCCGCATTGCAGTCATTGAGCGGAATTGAGCGAACGTCTGCACCGAGCCCGAAGCGGGCAAAACAGATAACGTTAACAGCCTATCCGTTGAACCAATTGAAGCGATGATATAGCGTTTCGATCGGTGGTTCATGCTGTGCCAAGAGACTGGGCCTAAACGGATATTGGGACCTTTACAACGCGTCACCATCTTCTGAGGGGATCAGGCCACTTGGTGGGCTTTTGCGATGATTGGCCGGAGGTTTCTCATGTTTGATTTCATCCAGCGAACCATTGATCTCATGCTTTGGACTCCTCCGGGGATCGAGGGTAAAGAGGCGCGATATTACATGTTTCACCGACTGGGGCCGTGGGTGGCGAGTATTTCTCACGGTCTGTGGGCAATCACTTTCGCACTCAATGGCATAACCGTGATGGCGTACTATAACATCGCCGTGACGCTTTTGTTCACCGTATACGGTTTTCTTTGGCGGCATCGCCAAGGCCCTATGTGGTATGTCCACCTTCTCTATTTCGGAGAAATACCGCTGCATGCTTTGCTTGGTACGCTCTATGCAGGGGTCGGAGCAATGTTTTGGCTCTTCCCGCTTGTATCTGCCATTGTATGCCTAGTTACGCCGCAGTTTTCATGGGCGCGTAAAACAATGATCTGCACAGCGCTCGTTGCTTGTGCCGTCTTTGTCGGTGTACTGGCCATCACATCGCAGCCTTGGGTAATGATGCCCGACGTGTCTATTATTTTCCTCTTCGCCTTAAACACAATCAGCGTGAGCTCGGCATTGGTCTTCTATCTAGGAATTAATCAGTATCTAGTTGAAACCGCAGAAGAAGGTATGAAACGTGAATATGAACGAGCCGAGAAGTTGTTACACAATATTTTACCGGCCCCAATTGCTTTGCGTCTAAAAAACGGCGAACGCGTTATTGCAAATGAGCATAGAGAAGTTTCGGTTATCTTCGCAGATATCGCGAACTTCACAGCCGCGAGTTCGCGACTTTCAGCGGCAGAGCTTGTTGAGTCCCTGAATCTGATTTTTACTGAATTTGACAATTTGGCAGGCCGCTATGGCGCAGAAAAAATAAAAACGATTGGTGATGCCTACATGGTTGTTGTCGGGGTACCTGAAGACAAGCGCAACCATGCTGAAATCGCTATTGAGCTTGCGATGGAGATGCACAAGGCCGCGGTAGCGATCAGTGCGCACACGTATTTCAATGTTAATTTGAGAGTTGGGGTCAATTCGGGGCCGGTTGTGGCCGGTGTCATCGGCAAGCGCAAGTTTGCATATGACCTATGGGGTGATGCGGTAAATCTGGCGTCACGGATGGAAAGCCAAGGCGTGCCCGGGCAAATCATTGTCACAGAGAACACCGCCAAACTTTTGCCCGACCGTTTCACGGTGACCCCAGAGGGCATTCGCGACATCAAAGGTAAAGGTGAAATTCCGATATTTAGCGTGCAAACCAACACCTGAACGGACTTAGATCTTGTGAGGCAGATATGGCTGCTCCGGAGAGAACGATCTACTTGGACTACCTACAAGCCTAAGATCTGCCTTGCGATCTGCTGGCTTGACCGATTGACTTAACAATCCTTGTATCGCCCCAGAATGGCCACTTCAAAACCATTTGAACCTGCCTATTGGAAGAAAGTAGCGGCAGCACTTATGCCCGCCAGCGAATGGCAAGATTGTCCGCATTGCGGTTGTTGTAAAATGGCCTCTCGAATGGCAGGTTTCGCAAACACCGGGTGATCGGTCACACTATAACAATCTGCGAACATCGCTGAAGCGGTTTTATGTGAAGCGATCTCTGGTTGAGTGATAGCCGTTCAATGAACAAGTACGAAAGGCTGCCTCGCGGACTTTATTGCCATTGGATCAAAGTCGGCTATGCGGAGATAGTGTTGAAAAAGTCCGTTGATTGGTTTGCCTGTCGCTGATTCACTCGATTTTGAGAGTGGAGGTGCGGTGATGATGGGACC
>NZ_JBQGAN010000058.1:0-2500 GCF_056542865.1 Ruegeria sp. AA6 | reverse complement strand
GGTTCTCTGCGAAATCTATTTAGGTAGAGCGTCATCCGAATACCCCGGGGGGTAGAGCACTGGATGGGTAATGGGGCCCCACAGGCTTACTGATCCTAACCAAACTCCGAATACCCGGGAGTACTAGATGGCAGACACACTGCGGATGCTAACGTCCGTAGTGGAGAGGGAAACAACCCTGACCTACAGCTAAGGCCCCCAATTCATGGCTAAGTGGGAAAGCAGGTGGGACGACCAAAACAACCAGGAGGTTGGCTTAGAAGCAGCCATCCTTTAAAGATAGCGTAACAGCTCACTGGTCTAAATAAGTTGTCCTGCGGCGAAGATGTAACGGGGCTCAAGCCATGAGCCGAAGCTTAGGATGCCGTAAGGCATGGTAGCAGAGCGTAGTGTGACATAGAACTCATCCGTATTTGCATCCCTAGTGGGTGTAATGACGGATAGAGTTCTTTCGATGAAGCCGGCCTGTGAGGGATCCGGTGGAGAGATCACTAGTGAGAATGATGACATGAGTAGCGACAAAGAGTGTGAGAGACACTCTCGCCGAAAGTCCAAGGGTTCCTGCTTAAAGCTAATCTGAGCAGGGTAAGCCGGCCCCTAAGCCGAGGCCGAAAGGCGTAGGCGATGGGAACTAGGTTAATATTCCTAGGCCAGGAGGATGTGACGGATCACAGGTGTAGTTCAATCTTATCGGATTGATTGGGCTGCTGAGTGGTTCCTGGAAATAGCCCTCCATCAGACCGTACCCTAAACCGACACAGGTGGACTGGTAGAGCATACCAAGGCGCTTGAGAGAACGATGTTGAAGGAACTCGGCAAAATACCTCCGTAAGTTCGCGAGAAGGAGGCCCGGTTCCTAGGCAACTAGGGGCTGGGGGCACAAACCAGGGGGTGGCGACTGTTTATTAAAAACACAGGGCTCTGCGAAGTCGCAAGACGACGTATAGGGTCTGACGCCTGCCCGGTGCCTGAAGGTTAAAAGGAGAGGTGAGAGCCTTGAATTGAAGCCCAGGTAAACGGCGGCCGTAACTATAACGGTCCTAAGGTAGCGAAATTCCTTGTCGGGTAAGTTCCGACCTGCACGAATGGCGTAACGACTTCCCCGCTGTCTCCAACATCGACTCAGCGAAATTGAATTGCCTGTCAAGATGCAGGCTTCCCGCGGTTAGACGGAAAGACCCCGTGCACCTTTACTACAGCTTCGCACTGGCATCAGGATTGTGATGTGCAGGATAGGTGGTAGGCTTTGAAGCGGAAACGCAAGTATCCGTGGAGCCTCCCTTGAGATACCACCCTTCGCACTCTTGATGTCTAACCGCGGTCCGTTATCCGGATCCGGGACCCTGCGTGGCGGGTAGTTTGACTGGGGCGGTCGCCTCCTAAAGCGTAACGGAGGCGCGCGAAGGTTGGCTCAGAGCGGTCGGAAATCGCTCGTTGAGTGCAATGGCAGAAGCCAGCCTGACTGCAAGACTGACAAGTCGAGCAGAGTCGAAAGACGGCCATAGTGATCCGGTGGTCCCGAGTGGAAGGGCCATCGCTCAACGGATAAAAGGTACGCCGGGGATAACAGGCTGATACTGCCCAAGAGTCCATATCGACGGCAGTGTTTGGCACCTCGATGTCGGCTCATCTCATCCTGGGGCTGGAGCAGGTCCCAAGGGTACGGCTGTTCGCCGTTTAAAGAGGTACGTGAGCTGGGTTTAGAACGTCGTGAGACAGTTCGGTCCCTATCTGCCGTGGGTGTAGGAGACTTGAGAGGAGTTGCCCCTAGTACGAGAGGACCGGGGTGAACGATCCACTGGTGGACCAGTTGTCGTGCCAACGGCAGTGCTGGGTAGCTATGATCGGACAGGATAACCGCTGAAGGCATCTAAGCGGGAAGCCCCCCTCAAAACAAGGTCTCCCTGAGGGCCGTGGAAGACCACCACGTCAATAGGCCGGAGATGTAAGCGCAGTAATGCGTTCAGTTGACCGGTACTAATCGCCCGATAGGCTTGATTTGATCCAGTAATGGAAAGACAAGACCAAAGCATACACCGACCTTGACTATGGATAGCGTCGCAGCACCCAGCCGCGATGTTGATTGAGACAACAACCGAGTGGCACCGCGCATTTGCAAGCAAATACGCTGCCTGCCACCTCGTCGCTTTCTTGCACAGCAAGAAAGTCGACATGGGGATTTTCCTCGGTTTGGTGGTCATAGCGCAAGTGAAACACCCGGTCCCATCCCGAACCCGGAAGTTAAGCACTGCCGCGCCAATGGTACTTGGGCTTAAGCCCCGGGAGAGTAGGTCACCGCCAAACCTAGAAAAATCCCCCCCCTCTCTAACGATGAAAAGAACACTACCCGGTCTCAAGTAGCCGAATAGGCGGTAGACCAACGCAGGGCCTCACCTAGCGTAAGCGGTAGGCCAAAAAAGTGTCGCGGGATGGAGCAGCCCGGTAGCTCGTCAGGCTCATAACCTGAAGGTCGCAGGTTCAAATCCTGCTCCCGCAACCA
>NZ_JBQGAN010000057.1:0-6965 GCF_056542865.1 Ruegeria sp. AA6 | reverse complement strand
CCCATCATCACCGCACCTCCACTCTCAAAATCGAGTGAATCAGCGACAGGCAAACCAATCAACGGACTTTTTCAACACTATCTCCGCAAAGCAGACATTCAATGAATTCTGCGAACGTCTGCTCCGAGCCTGAAGATGACATTGGTGTTCTTTCCGCCTAGCTTGCAGGTCATGCATTAGTTGGAGGGATTACTATGTCGACGCCAGAAAGCAGGCTTGAAAAATTGGGCTTGAAATTGCCTGCGCCTACCAAGTTACCGGATGGCCTGCACATACCCTTCGAATTTGTTAATGTCAGAGGTGACCGAGCACTTTTCTCAGGTCACCCAAAAAACGCAATGGATGGTAGTCTGGCCGGGCCCTTTGGAGTTGTCGGAGCCGAAATTACTACGGATCAAGCGTATGCTGAGGCCCGCGAAGTAGCACTAACGGTACTGGCTAACCTGAAAGCAGAAATAGGCGAGCTATCAAGAATTGTTGGATGGGTCCGCGTCTTTGGTATGGTGACATCTGCGCCCGGATACTCGGATCAACATGTTGTGGTAAATGGCTTTAGCGATTTGATCATTGAGGTGTTCGGCCCAGACATCGGTCGCCATGCGCGTTCTGCTATCGGTGTGTCTGGACTGCCGCTCGGTTTCGCAATGGAAATTGAGGGCGAAGTTATGATCTCTGCCTGACAGGCCTGCGACGGCTTTGTCCGCTTGGCAGACGTTCAGCAGATTTCAGCGAACGGCCGCTGCCGTTCAATGCAGACCTTCAGGCGATATTCCTCGGAGTGACCACCAACAATGACCGCTATCCGATCCTAAGCCGTCATCCGACTGAAAGACTCTGATGACTGCCTTGAGCCCGAAGCTGCCTTTCTCCAAGCAATATCGCGCGCCAGCTTAGAGGGGGCCGAAATGCGCGAGATAAGCAGCTGCAAGTCCGATTATTCCTCAATTACTTTGTTGAGGCCCTCAGGGTCCAGAAGCCCGAAGCGACCATAGCTAGTTTCAATGAGTCCGCTCTGCGCCAGTGCGTTCAAGTGAATGGACGCCTTCGAACGAGCGATGTTCGCCAAGTTTGCAAGGTCTTGTTGGCTGACCCTGATTTCATTCGCGGTTCCTGATCCTTGTATATTGCCGCGTTGTCCGCTCAGGCGCAGAAGCGTGGCAGCAATGCGCTGTCTTGGCCTTGTGAGTGTTAGATCGTTGGCGGCAGACATCGCCAGCAGTTGGTTCATTGAAGCCAGTAGGGCAAAAGCTTGCCAAAGTTCGGGTCGTTCGTCTGCAAGGCGGCGAAACGGTGAATAGGCAATACGTACAGCCTTCGTTGGCTCAGTCGCTTTCACTTCGATCAACCCGTCAACGCCGTTAATAAGTTCCGACTCTCCAAACCATGCACCTGCGTGGTAGATGTGAGCGAGGACAGGCTCGGTTTCTATGAAAGCAACGCGAATCTGGACTTGTCCTCCCACGATGGACCACAGCCATTTCTGGGGACCACCAAGCGCATAAAGTGTGTCTCCGACGTCAAAGGTTTGAAACTCAGTTAGCCGCTTGAGTTTGTTGATCGATTCTTTCGAAACGCCGCTCAGCCAACGCGCCGCAAAAACGTCTGCTTCCATTTTCATGCCAATTGTCCCCCTCGGGACAGTATTATGCATCACAGGTCGTTAGCGTCGTCAAAAGATTATTGATTTTGTGAAGCCTTGAGGGACGCGTCCCAGTTGTAACTCGCATTTTAGCAACGAAAGCGAATGGAAGTTTGCATGAAACAGTCAATTACAACAACACTCGCAATTCTTCTTGGGTCATCCGCGATTGCTCAGGAAACACCCTTTCTCGCTCTGCCGTCCGAAAGCGCGAAATATTCACCCTACACCGGAGACGATTTCCCTGATCAAGTCTACTTCGGAGACACACATCTGCATACGGCACTATCGGCAGATGCAGGTCTTGCACTTGCGTCGCTGACGCCGGACGACGCCTACCGTTTTGCCAAGGGTGAAAAGGTGGTTTCTTCTCTTGGTGTTCCAGCTCGGCTCAAGCGCCCTTTGGATTGGCTTGTCGTTACGGATCACGCGGAAAACCTCGGACTGCCAGTTGCTCTCGAAACCAACGATCCGATCATGCTGAAGAATGCATGGGGTCGCGAAATGGTAGACGTCTACGCCCCCAAAACGATGGACTCGACGCGCGCTGCCTATGTGAAGTGGTTTGAGCCAGTCGCAACGCCGGGAGCGCCTGATCCGATGGCAGGCACTGGGCTGGCTGAAAGCTATTGGGGCATGGCGACGTCAGCGGCGGAACAACACAATCAGCCCGGTTTGTTCACGGCAATGATCGGCTTTGAATGGACCTCCGCACCGGGTGGAAACAACCTGCATCGCAACATCATCTTCCGCGACGGCAAGGACAAAGCGGATCAGATCGTGCCGCTGTCCTCTTTTGACACGGTCGATCCCGAAGACCTCTGGGATTGGATGCAGGCGTACGAGGATGCAACCGGCGGCAGGCTCCTCGCTATTCCTCACAACGGCAATCTTTCCAACGGCCTGATGTTCGACGACGTAACACTGTCTGGCGAGCCATTGACAGCAGAATACGCCGAGCGCCGCCAAAGATGGGAACCCATCTACGAAGTCACACAGATGAAAGGCGATGGTGAGACGCATCCGATGCTATCGCCAGATGACGGCTTTGCTGACTACGAGAAATGGGATACCGGCAGCTTTGGACCTGAGCGAAAAACACCGGAAATGCTGCCGCGCGAATATGCCCGCGAAACGTTCAAGCGGGGCATCGCCTATGAAGCTGAGCTTGGCGTGAACCCATTCAAGTTTGGGATCATTGGCTCGACCGACAGCCACACAGGCTTGTCCACCGCACAAGAAGACAACTACTTCGGCAAGGTGTCAGCGTTTGAGCCCAGCAATGATCCCATTCGTTTTGCTGAGCCCATCGTCGGTATGCTGACCCCTGAAGACCCAACCGACGATATTGTCAGTTCGCAGGCGTCCGCTGCAGGTATTGCAGCCGTCTGGGCGACCGAAAATACGCGGGAAGGCATCTGGGACGCACTAAAAAGGCGTGAAGTTTACGCCACGACCGGCTCGCGCCTCCGGGTACGCGTCTTCGGCGGATATGATTTTGAAGAATCTGACCTTCCTCGATCAGACTTCGCGGCGCACGGCTACTTAAATGGTGTTCCCATGGGTGGTGAACTGGGTAGTGGGGACGGTCGTGCGCCGCGATTGCTCATTCGGGCACTGCGTGATCCGGATGGCGCCAATCTTGACCGGGTGCAGGTTGTGAAGGGCTGGCTCAACGCTGACGGAACGACAAGCGAACAGGTATTCGATGTCGCTTGCGGAGGGCGTGCATTGCTCGATAGCGGATGCGACGGCGCTGTTGGAAACACAGTGGACACGGAAAACGCAACTTGGACCAATGACATCGGTCAGGCGATCCTATCTGCATTTTGGGAAGACCCCGACTTCGACCCCGCCCAATCCGCATTCTACTACGTTCGCGCCATCGAGATACCGACGCCACGCTGGACGACCTATGACAGCGTCATCTTTGGCGTGGATATTCCGGAAGGCACTCCGCTTCATATTCAGGAGCGGGCTTACACTTCGCCGATTTGGTACACACCGAGCTAAGGATCCAAAAATGAAAACGTTTTTTCTGTCTGCTTCGATTACTCTTTTGGTCACAGTAGCGTCAGCGCAAGACAGTTTCGTTTCTGACAATGCTGAAGGTGTTCTGCAGGGACCTGCTTATTCCCCATATGCAAACCGAGGTTTTCCGACCAATGTCTACTTTGGCGATACGCATGTGCACACGGCCTTGTCCGGCGACGCGGGGGGTGCTGGGACGCGCTTGATGCCGAGGGATGCCTACCGCTTTGCGCGCGGTGAGCAGGTGACGTCGAACACCGGGCAGCCAGTGCAGCTTTCCCGACCGCTTGATTTTTACATGATTACCGATCACTCGGATGCAATGGGCGCAATCGCGGACGTCATTAAGGGCGCGCCGCATGTTCTCGCTGACGAACAAGGGCGAATGTTCCACGAGGGATTCAATTCACCCGATCCAAGGACACGCGTCGACACTGCACGCATGATGACGCGCACATTTGGTTCTGGCGAATTGTCAGAAGCGTTGAACTACCAACCGGGCAATCCAGCTTTCGCAGACGTCTGGCAAAGCATTGTCGAAGCTTCGGAAGAGTTCAACAACCCCGGAATATTCACCACATTCGCAGCATACGAGTGGACCTCTTTCGAAGCCGGAAGAACGCTTCATCGCAACGTGATCTTCCGAGATGGCCCAGAACGAACGTTGCAAATCGTGCCGTACACAACCACGCCTCCTATTGGGTCGAACGATCCCCGCGATCTGTGGAAGTGGCTTGAAAACTACGAAAGTAAAACTGGCGGTCGCGTTCTCGCCATTCCTCACAACGGGAACATATCAAATGGCTGGATGTTTCCGCTCAGAGACGACTTTGCAGGTGGTGAACCGTTGGATCAGGCTTACGCCGAAACCCGGCAAAAGTGGGAGCGTATCTACGAAACGACCCAGTTCAAAGGGGATGGCGAAACGCATCCAATGTTGTCTCCTGATGACGAGTTCGCAGATTTTGAAACATGGGACTTTGGAACAGGCGATGCCACTGAACGCAAAACTCCCGACATGCTTCCGGGCGACTACACCCGATCCGGACTGAAACGCGGCTTGCTGTTGGAAGCCGAACTCGGTGCGAACCCATTCAAATACGGATTGGTCGGAGCGACAGACACGCATACTGGCCTGACGGCTTACGAAGAAGAGAACTTCTTTGGGAAGTTTCCGGCAGAAGAACCTTCTGCTGAACGATTTGAAGGCGTCGGAGCAAGATTTCCGGACGGTTCACCTGCTGTTCTTGGCTCGATGTTTCAAGCGTCCGGCCTGACAGCAGTTTGGGCAACAGAGAACAGTCGCAAAGCGATTTGGGACGGCATGCATCGTCGCGAAACATATGCCACGACGGGACCTCGCATGCGCGTGCGCCTCTTTGGCGGATGGGACTTTGACGAAATCGACGCACAGCGCCGCAACCTTGCTCAGATCGGCTACTCGAAAGGTGTGGCAATGGGTTCTGACCTGCGGCCGGGAGACGGGCCTCCGTCCTTCCTTGTCTACGCACTGCGAGACCCGATGGGCGCGAACCTTGATCGCATCCAGATTGTCAAAGGCTGGCTCGATGCAAATGGTGAACAGCAAGAGAAGGTGTATGATGTCGCTTGGTCTGATGGACGCGTACCCGGCGCGGACGGTAAACTGCCTGTCGTTGGCAACACGGTTGATCTGAGCATTCCCTCATGGACAAACACCATCGGATCACCAGAACTTGGAACAGTCTGGGAAGACCCTGATTTTGATCCCTCGCTTTCTGCCTTTTACTACGCCCGCGTAATAGAAATCCCCACGCCGCGCTGGACAGCCTATGACGCCGTTCGGTTCGACATCGACATGCCCTCTGATGTGCCGCTGATCACGCAAGAACGCGCCTATACATCGCCGATTTGGTACACGCCAAACTGAGAGGGAAAAGTTTCATGAGAAAAACTGCATTAATCTTGGTTGTTTGCCTGAGTGCCGCTGTTGCAAGCGCGGAAAACAAAGTGACGAGCAAAGCGAAAGACGCCGTCGACCCAAACTGCACTGTAAGCAAAGCAGCAAAGGGCGCGGCTATGAAAGCCACTGTTGGTGTGGGCAACCGCTGCGGAGCGGCTGAAACTGCGCGCGACGTGACTGGTGTGGACGGCAAAGCCAAAGACGCAAAGAAGAAGGTCTCAGATTGAACTCTTACTGTCGCTTCTTTGCCTTCACGCTTTCCGTTTTGGGGGCATCATTTACCGCTGTAAAAGTTCACGCGGTAGAAGGCGGATCTGGCGCCTACTTTCTAGGGACCCGAGACACGCTAGCGGGCATAGTCCCACCGCCGGGAACATATCTGTCTTTCACATATGATCGGTTGGACGGTAACGTGGATGCGCTCAGCGTGGGTGGCTTACCCATTCGCGCCAACGCGTCAGTGGATCTGAACCTTTATCGCGTGGGCTGGACCCAGTCGTTTGATTCACAGCTTTGGGGTGGCCAACCGGCGTTCAACCTCACCATACCATTTCCTGACGTAGGTCTTTCATACACGGCAGTCAGCCCTCCCATCGAAGGTGCACAAATTGACGACAGTACATCCGGCGTTGGTGATCTAAGCGTGACCGGCCTTCTTGGTTGGAACGAAGGTAACTTGTACTACAGTGCCGCATTTACGGTCTATGCGCCAACAGGTGAGTACAACACTGCGAGTATCGATGTTCAGTCCAGAAGTGTTGAAGCTGTGTCTGTCGGCAAGAATGTTTGGTCGTTCCAACCAACTGTTGCAACTACATATTTAAACCCCGAAACAGGTTTCGAGGTGTCGGGAGCCGCCAGTTTACTTTTCAGCACCAAGAACGACGACACAGACTACCAGACTGCCCCAGCCGTCCAGCTTGAAGCTGCAATCGTGCAACGCATTCGTTCTGGATGGGGTTTCGGCGTCACAGGGTATGCCTATCAACAACTCGATGACGACAGCGGAGACGGCGCAGATTTTACTAAAGCCTTTCTCGGGACAAACAGTCTGAAAGCGCGTGTGTACGGAGCGGGTCCGATGATTGTCTATAGTGGAGGCCAGCTCTTTGGCGGGGACGTCAGTTTGAAAGCCAAATACGTTACCGAATTCGGCGCAAAACGGCGTTTGGAAAGCGATGTTTTCACATTAGCAATTTCGTTGGCATTCTGAAGAGGTGCGTGCGCCTTTTGGCTTTTAAAGCCATCTAGCCAATGGCTGTTTTGTCCGGATAGTGTTGAAGAAGTTGCCGTTTGGGCGCTTGCAGGATACAGCCTCAATAGGCTGCCGTCTTTCCTTCATCCCGTTTTTCT
>NZ_JBQGAN010000056.1:0-7334 GCF_056542865.1 Ruegeria sp. AA6 | reverse complement strand
CGCGGGCAACGCCCGCGCTGCCGGGCCCAACGGGAGGAGAGGTCTTGTAAAAGACCTTGACGACGGACGGGAGCCCCTGCCCCCTTGTGCCGCACGGGTGCCATCCGTATTTAGGCGGCAAAGCGTATTACAGGAGAATACTGATGCTCAAAGGACTAGGCGGTCTGGGCGACATGGCCAAGATGATGAAATCCGCACAGGATTTGCAGACCAAGATGACGGACATGCAGGAAGAACTAAACAACCTGATGGTTGTCGGCGAATCCGGCGCTGGCCTCGTGAAAGCGACCGCAACCGCCAAAGGTGAGTTGAAAGGTCTGGACATCGACCCGTCGATCTTCAATGGCGACGACAAGGAAGTGGTCGAGGACCTGATCCTGGCGGCCATCAAGGACGCCCAAACCAAGGCTGCCGAGCGTTCTCAGGCCGAGATGGCAAAACTGACCGAAAGCATGGGCCTGCCCGCAGACATCAAGCTGCCGTTCTGATAGACACTCCTGACGACCCCAAGGCCGGACACCTTTGCCCGGCCCATTTGCAGGAGCCCGCGCCGTGAGTTCGAACAGCGATATCGACAACCTGATCGACCTGATGGCCAAGTTGCCGGGCCTCGGCCCCCGCTCGGCCCGTCGTGCGGTGCTGCATCTGATCCGCAAACGCGCCCTGCTGCTGACGCCCCTTTCGGACGCGATGCAGCAGGTCGCGGCCACCTCCCGCGAATGCCTGAACTGCGGCAACGTCGGCACCACCGATATCTGTGACATCTGCGACAGCGAGGACCGCGCGACCGGAGAACTGTGCGTGGTCGAGGACGTTGCCGACCTCTGGGCGATGGAGCGCGCGGGCGTCTTCAAGGGCCGCTATCACGTTCTGGGCGGAACACTTTCAGCGTTGGACGGCGTCGGCCCTGACGAGCTTCGCATCCCCCGCCTCAAGGATCGAGTGACGGCCGAGGGCATCACCGAGATCATCCTCGCCCTGAACGCCACCGTCGACGGCCAGACCACCGCCCATTACATCGCGGATCAGTTGGAGGGACAGGTCCGCCTGACCTCATTGGCGCAAGGCGTGCCGATTGGAGGTGAGCTGGATTATCTGGATGACGGGACGATTACGGCGGCGTTGAGGGCGCGGAAGGAGTTGTAGGTTCCCAATTGCATCGGTGAGACTTAAATGAAGATTGGAATACCATTCAAAGCATTCGCCATAGCAGCGGCCAGTCTTGGCTTTTCCGGCTCGGTACTGGCTGACAATACTGAAAAACTCAGATTAGCTGTGTTCTCTGCAATGAACAAAGACACACTAGACGCATTTTATGAGGCTATCGCTAACAATAATGATAACGTAGATTCTGAGGCGCGACCCTTAGAAATCGACGAAACAGACGTTGTTGTCCTCTTATTGGACAGTTGGAAGGATGTTGATCGTGTTCCACCAACAAAGGTGCTGTCTCCGCTTTGGAGCAAAGTGAAAAACCTTCCAGATGATGCAGTGAGAAACAGAGCCACGGCAACGAGAAGCGATGGCACGAAAATTCGTTTCATCTTCTATTCCCTTAGTGCCACAGGTTACAAATCTCTTGCGTGCTATGCCGAAGACGTCGCAGCCGTTCTTCGTGATGACCTTAGCGTACTAACTTCGGATACCTGCCAATAAACGTTAGCAAACCTGTGGCCGTACTCACGTAGATATTCTTACCATTGGCTTATTTTCGACGATGGAAACTAGCAAATTTCTTAATAATGCCGATAAACCTTTCTGTAACAGATCATATCTTCACGCATTCAGGACGTTTCCAATGACCCGCCTTCTCGCCCTCACCTTCGCCACCTTCACCGCAACCGCCGCCTTGTCTCAAGAACTCATCGACAAGGGCTTTGTCGAAGGCTGGAACATCATGATGGACCCTGCGCTTGGCAACGGGTGCCTGATCCAGACGGTGTATCAGGACCTCTCGGTGGTGCGGATCGGCTATGACGCGCTGGACAATCGCGGGTACTTCGCCGTTTTCAACAAGGCCTGGGGTGAGATCGAGCAGGGCAAAAGCTATCCGATCCGGTTCGAGCTGGACGGCAAGAGCTTTGACGCCACCGCCCTCGGTTTCAATCAGGGCCGGGTACCAGGGGCGACCGTCTTCTTCACCGACCGGAGTTTCGTCAACGCCATCGCTCAGAACAGGACGATGACCGTTTACAACCCAGCAGGCGAAGTGGTGATGGCGATTGATCTGAAAGGCACAGCCAAGGCGCTGGAATATGCACGGGAATGTCAAAGCGGCGAGCTTTAACGAATCGGATCGAACAGGGCGTCCTTTGCCGTGCAATCCTTGATCACGTCGCGGCCACAGGTCACCGGCTCAAGATCGCGGGACAGACACAGGCGCACTTCTTCGATGTAACCCTGCTTACAGGTGACGGTAATCATGTCACGGTCCAGCGCGGGGTTGGCTTTCAGAAACGCTTCTTCCACCACCGAGGCGGGCAGTTTGACCGACGAGTCCAGCTTGCGGAAAACCTGCGGTCGCTCGACCTGCGCGTAAGCCTGCCGTGACAGAGCGAAATAATCCGGCGCGGACAGTCCTGAACAGGTGCCGTGTTTCTTCCATTGATGCCACGCCAGTCCGGACGAGCCCTGAATATCCGCCATATTACGGGTCATGCGGCGCGTTGGCGGTGCCTCGGGTGTGCGGCAAAACGCGGGCCAACCCTGATGGTATTGCGGCCAGAGCCCGTGCAATATCCATCCGTGGTCATGGTGTGCGTCGCATTGATCCGACCCGCGCGCATCGCCTTCGCGGGCACACCAGTTGGGTGACCAGCTGAGCGACAGGACATAGTAGTCGAACTCACCTGCCTTTTCGCCATCCGCCAACGCGGTCGCTGCGCTGAACGTCCACAAAACAAGCCCCAAAACCCGCCGCAGCATTCGCCTCTTCCCTTCTTGACTTGCCGCGACTATATAGGCCCCAAGTTCCCCGACAACGGAAACCTGCCCCAAGACCAAGGGGCCGCCGAATTCCGGCGACGGGACAGATGTATTTATAGGAGACGGGCTGATGGCAAAACCGCTTATGGCCAAGGCAACAGCCGTATGGCTGGTGGACAACACCACGATCAGCTTCAAGCAGATCGCGGATTTCGTAGGCATGCACGAATTGGAAGTGCAGGGAATCGCCGATGGCGATGTGGCCGCTGGCGTCAAAGGGTTCGACCCCATCGCCAACAACCAGCTGACCCAGGAAGAGATCGACTCGGCGCAGAACAACCCGCTGCACAAGCTGAAGCTCAAGTTCAACCCAGCCGCCTCGGGCGAGGAAAAACGCCGTGGTCCGCGCTATACCCCGCTGTCCAAACGTCAGGACCGTCCGAACTCGATCCTGTGGCTGGTCAAGTTCCACCCCGAACTCAGCGACGGCCAGATTGCCAAGCTGGTCGGCACCACCAAGCCGACCATCCAGTCGATCCGCGAGCGCACCCACTGGAACATCGCCAACATGCAGCCGATCGACCCGGTTGCTCTGGGCCTGTGCAAACAGTCGGAACTGGACGCCATCGTTCAGAAAGCCGCTGCCAAGAAAGCGGCCGAAGGTGGCGTCATGAGCGATGACGAACGCCGCAAGCTGGTTTCGACCGAGCAGTCTCTGGAAATGGATGCTGCGCCGAAAATCCCGACCGCCATCGAAGGTCTGGAAACATTCTCCTTGTCCGACGAACCCGTCGAAGAAAAAGAGGACGAGCCGATCATCGACGCCGACAGCTTCTTCAACCTGCCCAAAGGCGGGGCCGAGGAAGAAGACGAAGACGATCTGCGCCCTTAACGCTCAGATAGCCCCGGCCTGAACAGGCTGGGGCTTTTTTCACAGGGAAATCATGCTGACTATTCTGTCCAAGATTTTTGGCCCGCACCGCGCCGTGTCTATCTATGCGTTTCTGAAAACATGGGGTTTGTTGGCGCTTGGCATTGTCGGCACCATCACAATTGCAACCGTGCTCCTGATTATCAATGACGATGGCACACACGAACATGACTCGTACCTGACAGTATCGGTTCTGTCGGCGACTCCGGTAAACGGGGATCTGAAATACGGCGTCATAGCCTCGGTTCAGTTGCCCGATGGCTCGGCCACGTCCATTAACGAACCCAAAGAACATGTCGCGCGAACCGTCGGCACCACCGCCTGCGTGGAAAAACGTGTCTTCGTCGAAAGTGGCGAGGCGCGGTACAGGTTCAAAATGCCGAGCCTCTGCGAGGCCAACCAATAAGCAAAACCGCCCGGAGGCACCTCCGGGCGGTTTTTCCTTTAGATCATCTGGAACAGGATTCCAGCTATGATCGCGCCGGTGATCCCCAACCCCAGATAGGTGGCAAAGACCTTCGGCTTGACCAGCGACCAGACCGCTGCCATGGCCGGGATCGAGCTGACGGCCCCAGCCACCATGAACGACATCGCCGCACCCGCGCTCATCCCCTGTTCGGTCAACCCCGCCAACAGCGGCGGTGCGACGTATGAGTTCAGATAAGCAGGCATTCCAACCAATGCTGCGATCACGATGGGAACGATCCCTTCACCCCCAACCACACGGGCGATCAGATCGGCGGGCACGTAGCTGACCAGCAACGCTTCTAGCACATAGGCCAATGCCAGCCATTTCAGAAGGAACAGCCCGTTGTGAATGAACTCTGACTTGAACCGCTGACGTCGCTCGGGCTCGTGCCAGAACCGCCAGACGGGTTTTTCGTCCTGCTTTGGCCCACACCCACAGCAGCCAGCCGGTTTGTATTCGCGCAAGGGCTCGGCAAACGCGCCCGAACGTGTCAGTCCCCGAACAACGAACCCTCCGAAAAGCCCCAGCGCTACTGCAGCAACAGCTTTGCCAATCGCAAAGGGCCAGCCCAAAGCACCAGCAGTAATCAGCAGGGTCGGCGGATCGATCAGAGGGGAACTCAGCCAGAATGCCATCACAGCGGACAAAGGCGCACCCAAGGCCAGCAATCCGGCAATGAACGGAATGACCTCGCAGGAGCAGAATGGCGCCAAACCGCCGAACAGCGCGGCCAGAAATATCATCCGCGTCTCGCGCCCTTCAAAGGCGCGCGCGACCATCACCTCGGCCCCGGTCGCCTTCAGATAGGACAGCAACAAAACGGCAAACAGGATGTACTGACCTGTATGGGCCAGTGCCTTTGCGGCAAAGGTCACGACTTCGCCCCAATTATCTGGGTCCAGCACGGCTACGGCAACAAGGATGGCGACGATCAGCGCCCAGGGCGTTTTGATCAGCTCAAGCACTTTAACCGACGCCTTGGGGTTTTGTGTCAACTCAGCCATCGTTCGCAGCCTTTTCCACTTCGTCCGCGCAGCATTCGGCAAGAATAAACTGCGCCAGATCTCTCAACTCGTCATAACAGGCACGGTTGATCGTACTGCGCCCGACCTTCTCTTGCTCCACCACCCCACCGGCAGCCAGGAACCGAAGGTGATGCGCTAATGTCGACGGGGCGATGCCCGTCCGCTCTTGAATCTCTCCAACGGTAAGCCCCGCCTGCCCGGCCCGAACCAAAGTCTTCAAGACCTTCAGCCGGGCCTCGGACCCCATCGCTGAAAACCCTGCTGCAGCGGTTTCCCACATTTCATCCACTCCATTAAACTATACTTCTAGTTATTTAGCTAAGTGGGTTTGACGGGTCAACCCATAAGTCACAAAATCTCGAGAAATCCGTAAGTCCAGATTGCCCTGCCAATAAGTCCAACCTATAAGGCCGCATGGCAATATCGGTCGACACATTCTTTCTTGAGCTCAATGGACAAGGCACACTGCAGGCACAGATCCAGCAGATGATTGCCGAGGGCATTCTGTCGGGGCGCTTTCACGTCGGAGAAAAGCTGCCATCCTCGCGCAAACTGGCAGCGCATCTGGGTGTCAGCAGGATTACCGTGACGTTGGCCTATACTGAATTGCTCGCCAATGACTACCTGACCGCAAAGGGGCGCTCGGGATACTATGTATCGCAAAACGCGCCGGTGCCGCCGAAATACACCCCGCTTCAACGCAGGGCCGAAACAGTTGATTGGGACAAGGCACTGGCTCGCCGGTTCTCGGGCGGAGACATGCTTTCGAAACCCGCCGACTGGCGCGACTACCGTTATCCCTTCATTTACGGGCAAGCCGACCGAACCTTGTTCGACCATGCCAATTGGCGGCTCTGCGCGGTCAGGGCATTGGGGCACAAGGATTTTGCGTCGCTGACCGCCGATTACGTAGATCAGGACGACCCGTTGCTGGTTGAATTTATTGCCCGCCACACCCTGCCCCGCCGCGGCATCGCAGCCCGACCCGAAGAGATTCTGATCACTATGGGCGCGCAAAACGCGCTGTGGCTGGCGTCACGCATTTTGCTGACCCACAATCGCAATGCGGTGATCGAAAACCCCTGCTACTATTCACTGCGCAGCCTGCTGGAGCATTGGGATTGCGATGTAACGCCATTGCCCGTTGATCGGGACGGCCTCCCCCCGGATGATTTGCCCCGCAATACCAACGTAATATTCACCACCCCAAGCCATCAAAGCCCGACAACAGCAACCATGCCTGTCGATCGTCGGCACAAACTGCTGGAACGAGCGCGCGAACTTGACGCGATGGTGGTCGAGGATGACTACGAGTTTGAAATGGCCTTTCTGGGCGCACCTTCTCCGGCGCTCAAGTCCATGGATCGCGACGGCCGTGTGATATATGTTGGCAGCTTCTCAAAATCGCTTTTTCCCGGTTTGCGGCTGGGCTACATGGTCGGTTCCGAGCCGTTTATCCGCGAGGCGCGGGCGCTGCGCTCATTGGTGCTGCGCCACCCGCCCGGGCATATGCAACGAACGGCGGCCTATTTCCTGTCTCTCGGCCACTACGACGCCCAGATCAGGCGAATGTCCAAAGCGTTGGCACAACGGCGCAAGGCATTGGACGACGCTATCGAGCAACATGGGCTGACCGTCGCCGGGCGCGGCATTATGGGCGGCTCGTCTCTGTGGATGTCTGCCCCAGACAATGTTGACACGTCCGTACTGGCGCGAAATTTGCAGGGGCAGAGCGTCCATATCGAACCCGGTGCGTCGTTTTTCTCCGGGCCAAATCAACCGCGGAATTTTTACCGCCTTGGATACTCCTCGATCCGGCAGGACCGCATCGAACCGGGTGTGAAACTGATCGCGGATGCCATCCGCACCTATTAGCGCCAGACTGGACCTAGCCCGCCTTTCGTTCTGGCCCTAACGCCGTGTTGTTTGATGGGTCAAAACCGTATTCAAAGGCGGGGCGGTGTGTCCGGCCGTTTTCTATATG
>NZ_JBQGAN010000055.1:0-7564 GCF_056542865.1 Ruegeria sp. AA6 | reverse complement strand
AACTGGGCGAACCCTTCCGCCGCGACGCCATGAAAAAACCCGTCGCCGTCGCAGGCGTCGACGCCGCAGACATGACACCGCAGGTCGAGGCGTAACATAGACAACGCCCATCCGGGTCAAGTGTGGCCCGGGTGGGTGTGGATCATGCCCACCGGGCGCCAATTTTGGTAAAGGAAACAAGATGCAAGCGTTGGGTGCATCCAAAACGCCCTTAATCTGGGCGCGGTCTTTCGTGCAGACAAATGGCCACGGTATCCTTGTATCCGTGGTGGTCGCGGTCGCCGCAAAATTCTTGTCTGAGCATTACGGCGCTCCGGCGATGCTGATGGCGCTCTTGCTCGGTATCGCGTTTCATTTCCTGTCCGAAGACGATGCGGGCGGATGCCGTGCAGGTATTGAATTCACCGCCCGCACGATTCTGCGGTTTGGGGTTGCCCTGCTCGGTGCGCGGATTTCGATAGAACTGATGATGAACCTTGGGGCGGACCTGATCGTGGTTGTCATCGCCGGGGTCATCCTGACGATCCTGTTCGGTCTTTTGGGTGCACGCGTGCTTGGACGTGGTTGGCGCTTTGGCGTGTTGACTGGTGGATCGGTTGCGATCTGCGGGGCGTCGGCCGCCATGGCTCTGTCAGCCATCCTGCCCAAGAACGAGCATTCTGAACGTAATCTGATCTTCACGGTGCTGTCGGTCACGGTGCTCTCGACGATTGCCATGATCGCATACCCGATCCTGACCGAAGCTTTCAATTTCGACGATGACATCTCGGGTGTCTTTCTAGGCGGCACGATCCACGATGTGGCGCAGGTTGTGGGTGCCGGTTTCTCGGTATCCGATCAAACGGGTGAAGTTGCGACGCTGGTCAAACTAATCCGCGTGGCGATGCTGGCTCCGGTCGTTCTGGTCGTCTCATTTCTGGTGCGCCGCCACGCAGAGTTCAGCGAGGCCGACGGCAAGCGCCCTCCTATCCTGCCTATGTTTGTGGTTGGGTTTCTCATCTTCGCGGTCATGAACTCGATGGGTTTGATCCCCGAGGTTGTGTCGTCGGCCATGGCGAGCCTTAGCCGCTGGGCACTGCTAGTTTCGATCGCAGCCGTCGGCATGAAAACGTCACTCAAGCGGATTTTGGATGTAGGCGGTCAGGCCATTGCGTTGATCGTGGCCGAGACAGTCTTTATCGCGGTGCTTGTTCTGGCGGGTGTCTACCTTGTGCATTATTAAATCTCTCGTCCGATAACAGGCCAGTGGTTTGTTAATCTGGTTGTAATTTGGTCCATTCCGACCTACTGACATCATCACCTCGGGGTGCGCGGACAGACGCGCTGAGATGCCTTTGGCGAACCCGTTGAACCTGAACCGGCTAGAACCGGCGGAGGGAAAGGTAAAGGTTTCATCCATCCTTGCCCTCTCGCCGCAATGGAGGATGACATGAAACATCTGATGATTGCTGCGGGACTTCTGAGCGCAACTTCGGCTATGGCGGCCGATAAACCTCAGCTGACCGTGTATACCTATGACAGTTTTGTCTCGGACTGGGGTCCGGGGCCGCAGGTAGAAGAAGCCTTTGAGGCGGTGTGTAACTGCGACTTGAACCTTGTCGGCGTTGAAGATGGCGCGGCGCTGCTGTCTCGTATTCGGCTTGAGGGTGAAAACTCGGACGCTGACGTCGTGCTGGGTCTGGACACCAATCTGATCACGGCCGCGAAAGAGACCGGTCTATTTGCGCCAAGCTCAGTCAGCGCGGATTATGCCTTGCCGATTGAGTGGTCAGATGACGTATTCACACCCTACGATTGGGGGTATTTTGCCTTTGTTCACAACGCGGATGCCCCGGCACCGGCCAACTTCCGTGAACTGGCCGATGGTGACGCCAAGATCATCATCCAGGACCCGCGCTCATCAACGCCTGGGCTGGGGCTGCTGTTGTGGGTCAAGGCGACCTATGGTGACAAAGCCCCTGAAATTTGGGCTGGGCTATCCGATAATATCGTCACCGTAACCAAAGGCTGGTCCGAGGCCTATGGACTGTTTCTGGACGGCGAAGCGGACATGGTCCTCAGCTATACCACATCCCCGGCCTACCACCTGATTGCCGAAGAAGACGCGAGCAAAGCGGCAGCGGCTTTTGACGAAGGCCACTATATGCAGGTCGAAGTTGCGGCTAAGTTGGCTGGAACCGATCAACCCGAGCTGGCGGATCAGTTTCTGGAATTCATGGTTTCGGATGCTTTCCAGCAGATCATTCCGACGACCAACTGGATGTATCCGGCAGTGACCCCGGCTTCAGGTCTGCCTGAGGGTTTTGACACGCTGATAACTCCGGAAAAATCCCTGCTCTTTAGCCCCCAAGACGCCGCAGACGTGCGGGATCAGGCGCTTTCGGAATGGTTGGGCGCGCTCAGCCAGTAAGCGCGTGGCCGGGTATGGGCGCGGCGACTCTGGTCGCTGCGTTGATACTGGGCACACTCGCCGCCGTCGCGTTGCGGGCGGAAACCGCGGGTGGGTTCGGTCCGGCTGACTGGGCCGCCTTACGCTTCACGCTGCTACAGGCGGTGCTGTCTGCGGTATTTAGTGCAGCCTTGGCCGTTCCGGTCGCGCGTGCGCTTGCCCGGCGACGATTTTTTGGCAGGCGGGCGCTGATTGCGCTGTTGGGCGCGCCGTTTATCCTGCCGGTGATCGTGGCGATCCTCGGACTATTGCAGGTCTTTGGCCGCGCCGGATGGATTTCGGAAGTCCTGGGTTTTTTCGGCCTGCCTCCGTTGCGCATCTATGGGTTGCATGGCGTGGTGCTGGCTCATGTATTCTTCAACCTGCCTCTGGCGACGCGTCTGATCCTGCAGGCGTGGCAGGAAATCCCTGCAGAACGGTTTCGACTTGCCGCCCAATTGGGCTGCGACGGGATGGCGATGTTTCGGCTGATTGAATGGCCCATGCTCATGCGGATATTGCCGGGCGTTCTGGCCGTGATCTTCGCAATCTGCCTGACCAGCTTTGCCGTGGCGCTAACTTTGGGTGGAGGGCCACGCGCCACGACACTTGAGCTCGCGATCTATCAGGCCTTTACCTATGACTTTGATCTTGGTCGGGCGGCGCTGCTGTCTGCCGTGCAATTGGCGCTAACCGCTATTGCTGCGCTGGCCGCCTTGAAGTTTTCGCGCGGAGATGGATTTGGCTCGGGACTGGACCGCGCCATTCGCCGCTGGGACGGAGGCATGCCCGTACTCGACGCATTTTGGATCATTGCCGCATCGGCTTTTCTGCTGCTGCCACTGGCTGCGGTTGTCATCTCTGGCTTCGCAGGGCTGTTTGAGATGCCAGCTTTGGTGTTTCGCGCCGCGCTGATTTCGGTTCTGGTTGCCGCCGTCAGTACGATGGTCCTGTTGATGCTTGCGTTTCCGATGGCTATGGCGGTTGCAACCGGGCGGTTCGGGATCGTGGAACTCAGCGGAATTCTTGGGCTTGCAGCCTCACCTTTGGTGATCGGTACGGGTCTGTTCATCCTGATCCGCCCAATTGCCAACCCGACGTCAATGGCGCTGCCGGTGACGGCGCTGGTGAACGCGGTCATGGCCCTGCCATTCGCGCTGCGTATTCTGGTGCCCGCCGCGCAGGATGTTGTAACACGGCACGGACGGCTGGCCCTGTCCCTGGACATGAGCAAAAAGACATTCTTCACTCGTGTATTGCTGCCAAGGATGCAACCGCAGATACGCTTTGCCGCGGGCCTTTCAGCCGCCTTGTCGATGGGAGATTTGGGAGTGATTGCCCTGTTCGCCGATCCACAGATCGCAACACTGCCGTTGCAGATTTACCGGCTAATGGGCGCGTACCAAATGCAGGCCGCTGCTGGCGCGGCGTTGTTGCTGTTGCTGTTGTCGATGGGGGCATTCTGGCTATTGGATCGCGGAGGGCGCCTGCATGCTGAAACTTGACGGTTGCGTGATCGAAAATGGAGCCTTCTCGTTGCAGGCCGATTTCACGATCGAGACCGGCTCCAGCGTGGCTATCATTGGCCCATCCGGCGCAGGAAAGTCGACGCTGCTTGAGGCGATTGCCGGGTTTCGAGACCTTACACGGGGGGAAATCCTCTGGAATGGTGAAGGCATATCCAGCCTTGCTCCGGGAAAGCGACCGTTAGCGATGTTGTTTCAGGACGGCAACCTGTTTCCTCATCTGACGGTCGAGCAAAACATCGCCCTGGGTCTGTGCCCCAACGGGCGACTGTCCACCCAAGAGAAGTCGGAGGTCCAATCCGCTCTGACCCGTGTTGCCTTGCCTGGTCTGGGCGCGCGAAAGCCTTCAGAATTATCCGGCGGTCAACAAAGCCGAGTGGCATTAGCCCGGGTCCTTGTGCAACGCCGTAAGCTCTTGCTGCTGGACGAACCTTTTGCAGCCTTGGGACCGGCACTAAAAGCTGAAATGCTTGACCTTGTTGCCGGGTTGCTGACCGAGACTGGCACCACCTTGCTTATGGTCAGTCACGATCCGCAGGACGCGCTCCGCATTGCCAACCAGACCATTCTCGTCGCCGATGAACGCGCGCATCCACCTGTGCCGACGTCAAGTCTGTTTGAAAATCCACCACCCAGCCTGCGCAATTACTTGGGGTAGGGTTGGTTCGCGCCCCATCCTGCAATGCCTTCAACAATACCAAAAGCTGCTGGTATAGACACCGGGGATCTTACAGTTTCTTTTCATGGAGATACGTGGTGGCTGAAGAGTCCGCAAAACAGCGAGCCACCGCAAAAAACGTGCTTTGTTGACGTGAAATTCAGGCCATTCAGTAGACAATGTGCATTACATGGCCGAGCTCTGGCAGAAGAAACCCTCGTCAGAGGCGCTGCAAAAGACCGGCACCGCACTTGAGCAGAAGAAGGTTGGCTGTTATCTACGCAGCCACAACAATGATCCGGTTAGGAACGAATACGACATCCTCAAAGGTTTTAGGCGGCAGATCGACTATTCCAGATTGTCGATCCCAGTGTATCTGAGCAAACTGATTTTGCTGTCGCGGCAGACAAGCTGTTGCTTCTTAGCTTAGCCGTCGTTTTCTACCATGGGCTAGATGATCTTGCGGCAATAAACGAGTGTAGTTCCATTTTAACGGGATCAGGATGACGCCGAAAGGCACCTAGGCCATTGGCGTTCAGCGCCGTCACGTCGCGCATTGAAACCATTGACCCAGTTCTCTGAAACGGGTTTGGCTGTCTATCGACGTATACGGCTTTTGCAGCGCCCAAGCCCTGTTTTGGCTCAGGGCAATCTCAGCACGGGGACACAGTTTGCAAAGGGGATTCACTCCTTACTATTTACCATAACATCTATTATCTGATCCTCCCCTCTGAAGTGGGTGGATTCACAAACGAAGTGCAAATCCTTACGAATACAGAGAGTTGCATGGAGTATGAAGAATGAGAAGCTGTTACCCTCACCTGAGTTTGGAAGAACGTCGTAAGATTGCCAAGTGGCGAGACGCCAGAATGCCGGTGCCAGAGATTGCGGATCGGATGGGTCGCGCCCCGTCGACGATCTATCGCGAATTGAAGCGCAATTTCTTCTCGGACACGGAAATACCGGACTTGAATAGTTATCACGCGATAGCGGCTCAAAACATGTATGAGCGCCGCCGCGCCATCCATCGGAAGATGGTTGTGCACCCAGATTTGAAGGAAGCCATCGAAGATCGGCTTAAAGCCGGTTGGTCTCCTGACCAGATTGCAGGCCGGATGCGCCTGGAACGCCATCCAATCCGCGTGAGCCACGAGACGAACTACCGTTTTGCCTATTCTAAGGATGGTCGTGACGAGCAATTCTATCGGCACCTGCCTGAGCATCGCAAACGCCGCCGCCCGCGCGGATACCGGCGGCACCACCGCACGCAGATCTTCGACAGCCAATGCTTGTCACGCAGGCCGGAACGTGTCGCGCAGCGGACTGAGTTCGGCCATTGGGAGTGCGATCTGATGATGTTCCGCAAGGAGTATGGAAAGATCAACGTGACTTCGCTCGTCGAGCGCGTCAGCCGCTATGCTGTCGTGATGCGCAATGAAAATCGTCAATCGAAGCCGATCATGGAAGCATTGATCGAGGGGCTCGCTCCCCTGCCCGCCGATGCCCGTCAATCGATTACCTTCGACCGCGGAACCGAGTTCTCGGCCTGGCAAAGATTGAAGGATGGTATCGGAGCTGACAGTTGGTTCTGCGATCCACAGGCGCCCTGGCAGAAAGGTACGGTCGAAAACACCAACAACAGGCTGCGAAGATACCTCCCCAGATCAACCGAACCGACGGCGCTGACAAATCGATATTTGAGGTCGATTTGCCACCGCCTCAATTCAACGCCGCGCAAATACCTCGGCTACCGAACACCCGCCGAAGTCTTCGAAAGCAACCTGATGGAAATTAAGAACCGGCTGACATAAAAGAACAAATCAGAAATTGCGCTTCAACGTGAGTTCACAAGTGGTCCGCCGTTATGGTTATGAAAACGGAGGAACCACATGGCGAACAAGCGACCGAAGCCGGAAGAGATTGTCTCGAAGTTGCGGCAGGTTGAGATATTGATGGGGAAAGGCATGTCCCGTCTGGATGCAATCCGGCAGATTGGTGTTGTTGAGCAGACCTATTATCGCTGGAAGAAAAAGTACGGCGGAATGGGCGCGGATCAATTGAAGGAACTCAAGTGCCTTCAAAAAGAGAATGAGCATCTTCGAAAGGCCGTCTCGGATCTTACCCTGGACAAACTGATCCTGACGGAGGCGGCCAAGGGAAACTACTGAGCCCCGCCCGTCGCCGTGCCTGCTTCAACCATGTGCGCCACAAACTGCGGGTCTCAGAACGCCGGGCGTGTCGTGTCCTGAAACAGCACCGATCCACACAGCGAAAGCTGCCGAAAGGTCGAGCTGACGAGAAGCGTCTGGTGGCGGACATGATAGAATTGGCCTGCCAGTATGGCCGCTACGGTTATCGCCGGATCGCGGCTTTGCTGAGAGATGCGGGCTGGCCCCTCTCGGCGGTGTAAACACCGCCTGTCGGCAATGGGTGAATGACAAGCGCGTCGAAAGGCATTGGCGTCGGGAGGGGCTGAAAGTGCCAATGAAACAACAAAGGAAGGGACGGCTCTGGTTAAATGATGGATCGTGTGTTCGGCTGCGGCCGGAGCATCGAAACCACGTCTGGGGCTATGACTTCGTGCATTGTCGAACGGATGACGGAAAGGCATTCCGCACGCTCAACCTCATCGATGAGTACAGCCGGGAGTGCTTGGCGATCCGTGTGGACCGCAAGCTGAACTAAAGCGATGTCATCGACGTGCTGAGTGACCTGTTCATCATGCGCGGTGTGCCGAGCTACATTCGCTCCGACAATGGCCCTGAGTTCATTGCCGTGGCGGTGCAAGACTGGATCAATGCAGTTGGAGCAAAGACCGCATACATCGAACCAGGCAGCCCATGGGAGAACGGTTACTGTGATGAGCAGCCTCATCTGACTGGTCCAAGTTGATTGTTAGTGCATCATCGGCCTGTGATCCATCGGGACGATGGTTTCGGGCGCTGGCGGGCG
>NZ_JBQGAN010000054.1:0-8191 GCF_056542865.1 Ruegeria sp. AA6 | reverse complement strand
CCTAGAAAAACGGGATGAAGGAAAGACGGCAGCCTATTGAGGCTGTATCCTGCAAGCGCCCAAACGGCAACTTCTTCAACACTATCCGGACAAAGCAGACATTGGAAGATTGCTCTCGCGACCCACAAGTCAACTATTGTCGGAGTTCATCTTGCGATAGTCAGAGGGCGTCAGTCCCGTCACCTTCCTAAATGCGCGGCTGAAATTATTTGCGGTTTCATATCCTAGCATGGAGGAGATACTGGAGACTGTCTCGCGCGTATCTGTGAGGAGTTCCTCGGCCCTTGCTACCCTGACATCGTTGACGATTTCGCGAAAACGAACCCCTTCGGTTGCTAACTTCCGTTGTAGTGTGCGAACGCCAAGATCGAGCGAACGCGCGGTGGCATCAATCCACATTTCCTCCCGATGAAGTTGTTGCCAAACCACTTCCTCGACTTGTCCTCTAAGTGTTTGAGGCGGGCCGCCCAATCGTTCGCGAGAAATATCTCCGACGGTTGTCGAGCCGCCGGTAAGTTTTTTGGGCGTGGTTTCGGCTCGCAAAGCCGATGCATCAAAATCAACCCCAAGCCGGGAGGCGTTCCAGATTACAGGACAAGCGTAGGTGTCTTCTGCCTCGACAAATCCAGGAACCTTCGGGAAGTCCAAGAGCACGGCAGATGGCTTCCAGTCGCTTCCTAAATACGCGCGGAATATGCTCAAAAAAACCCCAACGGCCGAGAAGCCGATGTCCGGATACGCGAAATGCGAGCGAAGTCCAAAACGATAACAGTAGCGCGCGCTTGTGCCCGAAGTTTCAAGCCACGCGCGATCCGTAGACGAATGAAATGGCATGACGGCAGAAGCTCGTATTAGCGCTGCCCCCAGCGTTGGAGCAGAAAGAACGTAACTCCCCCAGGCGCCGTAGTCAGCGACAGTGAGATACGGTGACCACAACAATCCGATGTTTTGTTGTCCCGTGGATCGTGCGGCTTCGTGCACAAAGGTCGCCAAGGCATGCTCCGAGATGTAACCGCCTCTTTCCTCAATGAAGTGAACAGGAAGAACGGCAGAGTCAAAAGCACGCAACAAGCGTCTTTCCCCAGCGGCCTCAAGCACAAACTGGGGCATCGCGCCCAAGGCCTTAGCCGAAATCATCGGTGGTAGGTTCAATCCGTCAACCCGCTTGTTCGCCCGCGTGTCGTGAAATGATACGCATCGGCTGAACGGATGTGCAAGCTTTCCCTAAACAGCAGGGAGCATTGCAATATGAAAATACTTCGGCCATTACACGGCGGTTTTTCGATGCATTTTTTGGGAATGGTGCTCGGCGCAGGTATTTCTGCTTCACCAGTTTTCTCCCAGTCCTTCAACGACACGGGCGACATCCTTGCACGATCAGCCGAGGTCGAGGACATCGAGTACAAGATTATGGTGCAGCGTGCCACCCAAACGGCCATCTGGGGAATGCCTGCCGCCGGTATGATCGATTTCCTCAAGGGCATTCGCCGCGACCTCGGTGGCGACTACAATGACATCATTTATCTCAACAAGCCGTTCGACTCCAAACATGGGTTTCTTACGGCCAACGATGTTACGGCCTATGCTTGGGCTTCAATGACCTCCGAACCCGGTCCCCTTGTCATTGAAGTGCCCGCTGCCACCGACAAGGTGAACTACTTCGGTACAATCGTGAATGCTTGGGATGTTCCTATTGTGGACGTAGGTCCCGATGGTTTCGATGAAGGTGCCGGCGGCAAGTACCTCATGCTACCCCCAGGCTACGAAGGGGAAATGTCGCTGGAGGAATTAACTGAAGCGGGATACCTTCCCTTTGAAACAGATACCTACGAATATGGTTTTTCGTTCCGGCCAAAACTGACGAATGGCGGAACGGACACCGATGCGGCCGAGTACGCTCAGACGATCAAAGTGTACTACCTGTCTGAGGCTGACAATCCACCACCCAACAACTATCTCGAAGCGTCAGAAGTGCCGTACGACTCGCTTCCATACTACAACGAGACCTTCTTTCAGGACTTGAATGATTACGTTCAAAACAACCCCGTCAGACAACAAGACAAGGTCATGGTAAATTTCCTGAAGGATCTCGGGATCGAAAAGGGAAAACCTTTCGAACCATCGGAAATTCAGTTGAAAGCAATGAATGAGGGTTTGTTGTTGGCGTATGCCTCTATGCAGAACTACTTTGTTACGCCCGGCAAAGCCATGATACCGCTCTGGGTCGACGATAGCGGCGAGATGAAAAGCCAGTGGCTGATATGGGACTTTGCCGAAGGTCAACCCGAGGCAGGCTTCCCGTATGAGACTGAGACAGAGGTACTTGTGGATGCGCGTGCGGGCGGCAGCTACTTCTGGATCACGTACCTGCCGAAACAACTCGGTGGCGGTACCTTTTATCTGACGGGCCTTCGCGACAGCGACGGCGACATGTACGACCACAATCAGACTTACAGACTTAACGTGCCAGCAGACACACCTGCCGACGATTTCTGGTCCGTGATTGTTTATTCGATGGAGACCAAGAGCTTCATCCGGAACGTTGATCCAGTGGGTCTGTCCGAGCGCGACACAGACTCTATGCAAGCCGATGAAGACGGTTCTTACGACATCTTTTTTGGACCGGAGGCACCGGAAGGCAAGGAAAGCAACTGGATACCAACCACAGAGCCGTACTTCCTTTTGTTCCGTCTATATGGGCCGCAAGACGGATGGTTGGAAAGTGGCTGGATGCTGGGCGATCTAGAAAAAGTAAACTGATCAAAACAAACAAAAATTCCCAATGGAGTGAACAATGAAAACAAAGTCGTTAGCCGTGCTGACCGCCCTGGTACTCGCATCGCAATCTCCAGCCCAAGAGTACAAGGCTGAAGTTCCGGATAGCATAATCGTACCGGATCAGGTGGAGACACGATTTGGAACGTTGGAATATTTTGACGGCTTGCCGACGCCGGATACAGCTAAGCTGTCGTATAACGCATTAAATTTCATGCGTGGCATGCAGGTATTCATGGATGGAATGCCTGCAGCCTCAACATATGCAATGTGTCACGGGCTCGAAGAGGGCGCTGGCGTTGATCCGATGAAGATCGGGATCTTTGAAGACCTGTATAACGCCCGTTCGCTTCTTCTCACGCCGAACACCACGACAATCTACATTCTTAACTGTACGGACCTGTCCGAAGGGCCAGTGGTTTACGACGTGCCGCCGGGCATGCTGGGGTTCGTGAACGATGCCTATATGCGTTATGTCACTGACATCGGGAACGCTGGGCCTGACGCTGGCGAGGGTGGGAAGTTCTTGATCGTTCCGCCCGACTATGAAGGTGAGTTGCCGGACGACAGTTACTATATTGTGAAGCCGCCAAGCTATCGGAACTGGTTTCTGTTGCGTGCGTTTTATGGGGAAGACGGCGTTGGAGCCGCAGTGGATCGTGTGAAGGAAACTCTTCGTGTTTACCGGTGGGAAGACCGCGACGCGCCGCCCGATCAGGAATTTGTGAACCTGACTGATCTTCAGTTCAACACGATACACGCCAATGACTTTTCCTTCTTTGAAGAGATGAAGGCCGTTGTAGACAACGAAGCGGAAGGAGCACTTCCCGATGAATTGATGGGAGCAATGTTCTCGCTGGGTATCCGAAAAGGTGAACCATTTGAACCCGATGACGAACTGAGGCTGCTGCTCACAGAGGCAGTCGCATTGGGCACGGCGGCGGCTAAGTCGTTGAATTTTGCTCCTCGCTCGCGTGCGCCATTCTACTATGACGAAGGGTATTGGAAGACGGCGTTCGTCGGTGGCAATCATGAGTTCCAGGCGGGGGACGTGAAAATCCTCGATGCGCGGACCCTGTTCCACTACTACGCGACTGGCATTACGCCTGCCATGGTTGCACAAAAGGTTGGTGTCGGGTCGCAATATGCGCTGGCAAACCGGGACAGTGACGGGAACTACTTCGATGGGAGCAACACCTATTCCGTCACCATCCCGCCAAATCCGCCCGCGCAGGATTACTGGTCTTTCGTCGTTTACGACACCCAAACCCGTTCACTGCTCGAAACTGATCAGAAACTCGCAGGGGTCGACAGCAACCAAGCTACATTGGAAGCGAATGAAGACGGAAGTTACACTGTCTGGTTCGCGCCTGAAGCGCCTGAAGGCAAAGAGGGCAACTGGATACAGACGATGCCGGGCAAATCTTGGTCGACCGTACTGCGATTGTATGGCCCTCTCGAGCCTTGGTTCGACGGATCGTGGCGCCCGGGCGAGATCGAACTTATGGAGTGATAGACTGTCAATTTAGCGCCCTAACAGTTCGCTATCGAGAACGAGATGTCGTGCCATGTGAGTGCGCATCCCGAACAACGCGACAACAACCAGGGGAGGGCGGCAACTACCTCGTAGTGCCGCCCTTCTGTTTGTCTGCTATCGCGCTAAATTGTAGCGTGTCATCGACATTGTGGTTGCATCGATCATGCTCATGAATCGTTCAGCAGCGGGTGCTGATGCAAAGCTATCCATGGACGCTTGGGCGTCTTCGGCACTTTCCCAGTTAACTACCACTGCCCATTTGCCATCTGTGAATGCAGCTTGGCGCGAGACAAAGCCTGGTTGTTTGCTGACATGCTCATCTTCGATGACTTTATCAACAGGTTCGAACTCTTGCGGTGTAACGCCTTCAGCAAGGTCCATCGTCACAATTTCAATGACGCCGACGTCTTGTGCCATTGCGTTACCTCCTACGAGCATTATCAGGGTGATCAAGAACGCTTTCATGATGGCACCCGATCAAAACTTTCCATTGTCGTGGGCCATCTCGGACGGGATGTCCGCGATTACGTCCCAATGCTCAACGATCTTGCCGTCTTCGACGCGGAACAGGTCATAGAAGGCAGTCGGCTTGTCGGCAAACGTGCCCTCGGAGGCGGTGAAGACAAAGTTGCCCTCGGCCACAACAATGTGGACGTCCGTGTAGATCATCTGGATGCCTTGCTCGGCCATGCCTGCAAGAGCCGCACCCAAACCGTCCAGACCGTCAGCAATGTTGCTGTTGTGCTGTATGTAGGTCTCCGTCGACAGAAATTCGGTTATCCGGTCAACGTCGCCATCCTTCAGGATGGTGTGCACAAAGTCTGTGACCAGCGCCTTGTTCTCAGCGGTCTTATCCAGATCGGTTATCTCAGTTGGACCATCGGTCTGAGTATGACCCGACGGGTTCGGCGGTGTGATTGGTGTCAGGTTGTCCCAGTGTTCTGCAACCTTTCCGTCCTCGACGCGGAAGACATCAAAGCCAACCAAGGTGTCTGCACCAAACGCCTGGGCGTTGTTGTAGGTGGTATGCAGGACGACGATATCGCCCTCCGTGATGACCCGGTGGATGTCCACCTCGATCCCGCTTTCCTTAAGACCGGGGATAAACCCCAGGATTGGAGCGGCACCTGTGGGTACAGCAGGGTTGTGCTGAATGTAGTCATTTGCCAGCAGTTGTTCGGCTGCGGTTGCGTCGAAGTTGACGAAAATGGCGGCTACAGCCTCCAATACGAGCTCTTTAGGTGTCATTGTTGTTGTCCTCTCTTGGTTTGATTTGACGATATTCACGCGGCGCAGGCTTGCGCCGAGTTGATCGTGAATTCAGTGCCCCACGGGTCGACCTTGCGGCCGGGCGTGAGAGTTTTGGGGTCTGCCAACAGCTCAACACTTGTGAGACCAGTGGCCCCAGCAGAGCGCGAGCCTGCTCCCTTGGATTGCCAAGCGTTTGTAGCTAGGTGGTGATGGTAGCCACCGGACCCGAACCAGCGGGCTGAGGGCAGCTCAAAGGTCTGAACCATACTCAGTTCGTCAGTAACGAATTTCGCTGCTTTGCTGACATCACCGACACGTAAATGAACGTGTCCGATGACTGTGCCTTGTGGTGCGCCTTGCCACTGTGTGGCATCTTCTGTGAGTGATTTCAGATCGAGCGGGTGCGTTGTCATGTGGACGGTATCGCCCTCGCGTTTCCACATTTTGCGAGGCAGGTCACGATAGATTTCGATGCCGTTTCCTTCGGGATCGTTCAGATAAAGCGCCTCGCTGACACCGTGGTGGGATGCCCCGTCCAGGCGAACACCGCGCTCATCCGCGTAGATCAGCCATGCGCCGAGGTCTTGTTTGGAAGGCAACAGAAATGCCGTGTGAAACAGCCCCGCCTCTTTAGGAAAGGGTTTGGCGTTTCGGTCCTGGCGCAGCTCGATCAGCGTTCCAGCCTCGGTGCCGAGGTAGGCGCTTTCACCGTCGCGTTCGATCAGGCCGAGGCCAATCACGTCTTCATAGAAGGTGGCGGTCTTATCCAGATCGCGCACCGTCAGGGCGACCTGACCTATTGAGATGGGGGCGTCTGACGCTGCCATGTTCTTTTCTCCTGCGATTAAGCTTGAGAGGAACTTAGCGATGGTCTTTTCTCCATAAAATGGCGATAAGAGCGAGTGTGTATCGCGCAAATGGAGACAATTCTATGGACCGGATCGACGGGATGCAGAGCTTCGTGGCTGTTGTGGAATCCGGTTCTTTTGCCGCCGCCGGACAACGGCTTGGCATTTCAAACAAGCTGGTCAGCAAGCGTGTCGCACAGCTCGAAAACATGGTTGGGCTGAATCTTCTCCATCGCACCACCAGGTCTATGTCGCTGACCCACGAGGGGGAGCGATATCTGGAAGGAGCGCGACGAGTGCTGGCTGAGATGGAGCAGTTGGAGACTGAGTTTGACGCTTCAGAGGGCTTGAAGGGCATCGTTCGTGTGGCCGCGCCCCTTACCTATGGCGACACGGCGGTGGCTAAAGCAGCAAGCCGCTTCGTAGAGCAACACCCGAACGTCACGGTCGAATTGGACTTGTCGGATCATTATGCCGATCTGGCCAAGGGCGGTTTCGATATCGCAATACGGATCGGCGCGCTCAGTGACTCCAGTTTGGTCGTTCGCAAGCTTGGTGAAACGCATATGAAAGTCGTCGCGACCCCTTCCTACCTTGAAGAACATGGCGCACCTTCACATCCTGCGGAACTCTCGGACCACATTTGCATTCGAGATGCGAACAACCCGGATCCAAACCGCTGGCCCTTCCAGATCGAAGGGCAAACCGTGCAGGTGCCTGTCTCTGGCCCATTTCTCGCAAACAGTCCTCCCGCCTGCCTCGTTCCGACGCGCGCAGGGAGCGGCATCTTCATATGCCCAGATGTGTTTTTGGGGGACGACCTTGAAACCGGACGTCTTGTGCAACTCTTTCCGGAGTTCCATTCCCGCACTTTGCCGATCCAAAGCGTGCAGTTGCCTTCGGCCTTTCGAAAGCCGCGTGTTAAGTCCTTTGTCGAGTTTATGCGTGAAGAGATTCGAGCGTAGGAAGTCCAAAGCAGTCACTCGCGCTATGCGCAGCATTTGGTAGGTATGGGCTCGAAGCAGTCGTTTGCTGCACTTTGCGCGAGCGTTTGATATATTACGTCTTACCGGTCGTTCTGTCATACTCGAACCTGAGGCTTTGAAACGTCAGATTCTATGTTCAGTGTGGTATATTTAGTGGTATGGGTCTTATAGATAATTTTTTTATTAAAATTTAACATGTAGTTACGAAGAATATATAGTTGCTCCTCGGTCCGCCATTGGTATCCAACAAAATTAGTAACTTATGTGGTGCTTTGAGTGCCATTGGTTGTATAGTAACTCCATACTGTTCCCGATAGTGTGCCATGTCTTTTTTGATCAGGCGACTTTACGTGCGTTGAGCATTTGCCGTGCTTTATCAGCTACTTCCTTCTTGGCGAACTTGGCGAACTTGGCGTACTTCTGAGTCTGGACAATGGTTGCATGACCCAGAAGGTGAGAGACTTCTTCCAGCCTCATGCCGTTGTTCAGCATCCGCGTAGCATAAGTGTCCCGGCAGGAGTGGATCGTTGCCTTGCCTTGGGTAGCCAAAACACGGGGGCTTGAAGGACAGCATTCAGTGATGGCTCGCCTTAGGTTCTTGATGGCCCTGTCCATACTGACGAAAGGCTGGGGTTGGTTTTGCAGCGAGGACAACACCTCAAACAGGCGGTCAGAAATGGGAACAAAGACCTCCTTTTTGGTTTTTGTCAACGGCGGTGAGAAAGTCTGCCATTGGGCGGAGCAAAAGTCGTCCACTGTTTGGGTTACCGGCGCCTTGGCAAACGCGCTCCCAA
>NZ_JBQGAN010000053.1:0-9075 GCF_056542865.1 Ruegeria sp. AA6 | reverse complement strand
GCTTCGGCTTCGGCTTCGGCTTCGGCTTCGGCTTCGGCTTCGGCTTCGGCTTCGGCTTCGGCTTCGGCTTCGGCTTCGGCTTCGGCTTCGGAAAGGCTCTCATCTACTGGATCGGAAGCGTCAACAGTAGTTTCTTCGGGCTTGGCGACATCGTCCTGCGCCGACTCTGCCTTTGTATCGGGCAGGTCAACAGGTGCTTCATCCGGTGTTGATGCCGGGGTGATCAGATCTTCCGACTTGGGGTCTTCCACCGGCTTTTGATCGGTTTTCTTCTTACGAGCCACCGCAACTTCCCCTTATCGAATCCAAAATCTCATGAATAACAGGCCACTCTAAGTTAATCGGTGGTCTCGTCACCCTCAACCCGCATCGCATGTTTCACAAGCTTTTTAACGGCTTTCCCCATTTTCTTTGGGGTCGGCTCTTTGGCGATCTTCAATCGCGCATAGTCCAAGGAATAAAGGGGTTCGGCGGTCGCTTCGCTAATCGCGGCCAGCCACAAAGGGGCTAATCCAGCCCAAATATCGGCAAATTGTCGCGCCGTCCTGGGCGAAAAAAGGGGCGCAATTACCGGAACTTTTCCGTTGGCAGCTTGCTCCGCCTCGGGTGTTAGCGGCAACAGGTGTTGTTGGTAGACAGCCTGTTCACGCACGGTCAAACCCGACTCGGTCAGGCGGGTGGCTACATTGCCGCGGCTGTGTTCTCCACGCAGGTGCAACAGCGGACTGTCGGGCCGGTGTTTGATCAAGTTGGCCACCAGTTCCTCGGCAGTCGCGCCAACCATCTGCGCATCCCAACCCGCGCCCTTGGCTGTACCGGTGGTGGCAGGGCCGACGCAAAAGGCGGGCATATCCCGCGACAACCCCTGAGAAATCGCAGCGTTTACACCGTTGGCCGAGGTAAAGATCAACCCCCGCACGTCGTTGGTATCCACGCTGATCGGTAAAGGCTTGATTTCCAGGATCGGGGAATAGATGACCTCAACCCGGGATCTGGTGCGGGTTGGCAACTGCGCAACGAACCTTTCAGAGGCTGCGCGCGGGCGGGTCATCAGCAAATACAATGGTCGGCGCCCTCGGCCTTGGGATTGTTTGCGTCCGCGCAGGGTGATACCCCGCTTGGCAATCATGGTGTAACGGATCAGGCCAATGGTGCAAACACTTACCGTCCTCGGAATGGAAAGCAGCTGTGATGACACGGCCGCTGCGGTCGTGCGCCAGACCGACGGGTCCGGGGCCGAAGTATTGTCGTCCATCGTGCATGGCCAGACCGAATTGCACAGCGCATTTGGCGGCGTGGTACCCGAAATTGCCGCGCGGGCTCATGCAGAAAAGTTGGATATTTGCATCGTGCAGGCGTTGCAGGCCGCTGGCCTGTCCCTATCCGATATGGATGCCATCGCTGTTACCGCCGGACCGGGGCTGATCGGTGGCGTCATGTCCGGGGTCATGTGCGCCAAAGGGCTGAGCGCTGCGACCGGCCTGCCTCTGATCGGAGTGAACCACTTGGCCGGCCATGCGCTGACGCCTCGCCTGACTGACGGAATCACCTTTCCCTATCTGATGCTGTTGGTTTCGGGCGGTCATTGCCAATATTTGATCGCCCATGGGCCCGAACAATTCACCCGTCTGGGCGGCACCATCGACGACGCTCCGGGTGAGGCGTTCGACAAAACTGCCCGCTTGCTGGGCCTGCCGCAACCCGGCGGTCCCTCGGTCGAGGCTGAGGCGCAATCTGGCGATCCCAAGCGATTCCGCTTTCCCCGGCCTCTGCTGGATCGACCGGGATGTGATTTGTCTTTCTCGGGGCTCAAGACCGCGCTGATGCGGATGCGGGACCAAATTGTCGCCGAAAAAGGCGGGCTGACCCGCCAGGACCGCGCCAATCTGTGCGCCGGATTCCAGCAGGCCATCGTAGACACGCTGGCCGAGAAAACCCGCCGTGCGATTGATCGCTATCTGGAAGAAAACCCATCTGATCCGGTAATCGCCGTAGCAGGGGGCGTAGCCGCAAATTCGGCCATTCGATCCGCATTAGAGACTGTATGCGACGAGAAAGGCGCCCGTTTTATCGCACCACCTCTGGCCCTATGTACCGACAACGCCGCCATGATCGCCTATGCAGGGATGGAGCGGTTTCGCACCGGTGCGCGCGACGGACTGGACCTGACCGCCCGTCCCCGCTGGCCTCTGGACCAGACCAGCCCTGCTATGCTGGGCAGCGGTAAGAAAGGGGCCAAGGCATGAGTGTTTCCGTCCTTGGATCTGGTGCGTTTGGTACGGCTCTGGCGATTTCGCTGGCTGGTAAGGGGCTAGTAACATTGTGGTCGCGAAGTGCTGAACAGGCCCAGCACATGCAGGGCAGCCGTGAAAATTCTGCGCGATTGCCGAATGTGACCTTGCCGGATGAAATCTCGGTAACGGCGGACATTCTGACCGCTGCAACCGCCGACGTGCTGTTGCTGGCTGTACCTATGCAGAAACTGCGGGCCGCACTGACGGAACATGCCTCGGTCCTGGCTGGGAAGACGCTGGTGGCATGCTGCAAGGGGATCGAACTGACCTCGGGCCTCGGGCCGATTTCGGTGATCCAACAAACCATCCCCGACGCGCGCCCGGCTCTTCTGACCGGACCCAGCTTTGCCGACGACATCGCGCGCGGTCTGCCAACGGCGTTGACGTTAGCCTGCGAGGACGGTGAACAGAGCGAAACGCTGCAAACGGAACTGACGACCGCCAATCTGCGCCTCTATCGCACCACCGATGTGATCGGTGCAGAATTGGGAGGTGCGTTGAAAAACGTCATGGCCATTGGCTGCGGTGCTGCCATTGGGGCTGGGCTGGGCGATAGCGCCCGCGCCGCCCTGATGACGCGCGGCTTTGCCGAAATGCAGCGCTTTGCCCTGATGCGCGGCGCATGCACTGACACGTTAATGGGTCTGTCTGGGCTGGGCGATCTGGTGCTGACCTGCTCATCCGAACTGTCCAGAAACTACCGTTTTGGCCTGTGTTTGGGTCGAAATCAGCCATTTGACACTCAAACCACAGTCGAAGGCGTCGCCACCGCGCGCGCCATGGCGGAGATCGCCGCTGCCGAAGGTCTGGACATGCCCATCAGTGCCACGGTGGCCGACCTGAGCCACGGCACCTATAGTGTCACCCAGGCCATTCAAACCCTGCTCAACCGACCCCTCAAGGAGGAATAACATGCTCATCGCCCTGATCGCCAAGGACAAGGACGGCGCCCTGCAAACTCGGCTGGACAACCGCGCCGACCACCTGGCCTATATCGAGGAAACCGGCGTCGTCTCGCAAGCTGGTCCCTTGCTGGACGGTGACGCGATGATCGGCTCACTGGTCATTTTAGAGGTTGAGGATTTGGCCGCTGCACAAAACTGGGCCGACAATGATCCTTACGCCAAGGCGGGTCTGTTCCAGTCTGTTGACCTGATCCCCTGGAAGCGGGTGATCGGCTGATGGCGTATTGGCTGTTCAAATCCGAGCCCTCGACCTGGAGCTGGGACCAGCAGGTCGCCAAGGGTGAAACCGGCGAGGAATGGGACGGCGTGCGCAACTATCAGGCGCGCAATTTCATGCGTCAGATGCAAATCGGCGATCGCGGGTTCTTTTACCATTCTCAGAAGGACAAGGCGATCGTCGGCATTGTCGAGGTCTGTGCCGAAGCCCACCCCGACAGCACCACCGATGATGAACGCTGGGAGTGCGTGGACATAAAGGCGGTGCGACCCTTCGCAACTCCGGTCACGCTGGACCAGATCAAGGCGGACGAACGCCTGGATCAGATGGTGCTGGTGAAAAACTCGCGCCTGTCGGTACAGCCAGTCAGCGACGAAGAATGGCACGTAATCTGCGCACTGGGTCGGACACAACCCGATTGATCGCCAAAAAGGGAAGGCCCTGACGGATGCAGAACCTTCCCTACCCCCGCGTGCTCCCTACTCACCACACGCGTCTGGAAATCTTTGGCTCTGACCGTCCTAGTCACACTCTGACACTAGTCGAAACCCGGCGGCTTTTACAAACGCCAAGTGTTTAAAATTGAAAACGCCTGCCCGGGGCAGACGCATGGGAGCAATTAGTTGTAAACGGACTCTTTGCCGAAATGCTTGGTCAGCATGTAATAGACCACGGCGCGGTATTTGTTGCGCTCGGACATGCCATAGGTTTCCAGAACTTTGTTGATCCCTTCCAACAATTCGGGTCCGTCGGACAGGCCCAGTTTCTTGATAAGGAAGTTGGTCTTAACCGTCTCAAGCTCACCTTCTTGCGTGGCAGCCACTGTCGAGGCGTCGGCGTCATAGATCGCCGGACCACAGCCGATGGTGACTTTGGTCAGAAGATCCATATCCGCGTCCATACCGCATTTTTCTTTCAGATCTTCTGCATATTTGGCGATCAGTTCGTCGCGTTTTCCCATTGTCATCTCCTGGTTCGAAATTGGTTTCCGGCTATACCAGCGCCGTAGACACGGTAACGGCCCCCCATAATTGAACAAAGGGAAAAATCTTCAGCTTTCCCCCTAATACCTTGTTGTCTTCGATAGGCTTGATTTTAGCGTCGTATTATTTAACAATATTGTTAAATATAAAATGCCGCTTGGACTCAGGAGGTCACAATGCCCGTATCACTGCCAAATGAGAGCCCAGAATACAGAGCCGCCCGAAACACATTGCTGAGGGCGGAAGCCGATTTAAGATCCAGAGTTGAAGACCTAGCAAGCCTAAGGCGCAGCCTGCCCAAAGGTGGGGAAATCCCTGAAGATTATGCCTTCCGGTCAGAGCAGGGTGAGCCTGCACCACTGTCGTCTTTGTTTGGCTCTCATAGTACGCTGGCGATCTACTCGCTTATGTATGGCGAGAATGCAAAATTACCCTGCCCCATGTGCTCGGCGTTTCTGGACGGGTTGAATGGGCAAGTCGCACATATTTCGCAGAAAATTTCTTTTGCTGTCGTGGCACAGAACACCTCTGAAAAACTTTCAGAACTCAAAGCAAAGATGGAATGGAACGATCTGCCACTCTATTCCGCGCTTGGTACGGACTATCAGCGTGACTATCTGGCCCAGGCCGAGGATGGAAGCCAATTGCCGATCCTGAACGTCTTTCAACGTGATCAGGACAGTATCACTCATTTCTGGAGCTCTGAGCTGTTTTTCGAGCCCAGCGACTGGCATCCGCGGCATGTGGATGCGGCTTGGTCGTTGTGGAACATACTGGACTTCACGCCACAAGGCCGGGGGGATTTCATACCGACGATCCGTTGACGGCAAAAGAAAACGGCGGCCAATCGGCCGCCGTTTCGTTTCCGAGATTTACTGAAATCAGTAACGGTAATGCTCGGGCTTGTAGGGGCCTTCGGGTTTCACGCCGATATAGGCTGCCTGATCGCTGTCCATTTTGGTCAATTTCACGCCGATACGGTCCAGATGCAGGCGGGCCACTTTCTCATCCAGATGTTTGGGCAGGATGTAGACCTTGTTTTCGTACTGGTCACCCTTGGTGAACAGCTCGATCTGCGCCAGAACCTGGTTGGCAAATGAGGCCGACATCACGAAGGACGGGTGACCGGTAGCGTTGCCGAGGTTCAGCAGACGGCCTTCGGACAGCAGGATGATGCGGTTGCCCGAGGGCATCTCGATCATGTCCACCTGTTCCTTGATGTTGGTCCATTTATGGTTGCGCAGGTTGGCGACCTGAATTTCGTTGTCGAAGTGACCGATGTTGCCGACGATGGCCATGTCCTTCATCTCGCGCATATGCTCGATGCGGATCACGTCCTTGTTGCCCGTGGTGGTGATGAAGATGTCCGCGCTGGCGACTTCGTCTTCCAGCAGGGTCACTTCAAACCCGTCCATCGCAGCCTGCAGCGCGCAGATCGGGTCTACTTCGGTGACTTTCACACGGGCACCCGCGCCACGCAGCGATGCGGCCGAGCCTTTGCCAACGTCGCCATAACCGCAAACCACGGCAACCTTACCGGCCATCATGGTGTCGGTGGCGCGGCGGATACCGTCAACCAGCGATTCCTTACAGCCGTATTTGTTGTCGAATTTCGACTTGGTAACGCTGTCATTCACGTTGATCGCCGGGAACGGCAGGTGGCCATCTTTCACCAACTGGTACAGACGGTTCACGCCGGTGGTGGTTTCCTCGGACACGCCCTGAATCTGGTCGCGCATTTTGGTGAACCAACCCGGAGACGCAGCCATGCGCTTGGCGATCTGGGCCTTGATCACCTCTTCCTCTTCCGAGCCCGGAACAGGGATGATGTCTTCGCCTGCTTCGGCGCGGGCACCCAGCAGAATATACAGCGTCGCGTCGCCGCCATCGTCCAGGATCATGTTCGGGCCTTCGTCGAACAGGAAGGATTTGTCCAGATAATCCCAATGCTCTTCCAGCGTCTGACCTTTGATGGCGAAGACCGGAACACCAGCCTCGGCAATCGCAGCCGCCGCGTGGTCCTGTGTTGAGAAGATGTTGCACGACGCCCAGCGCACGTCCGCGCCCAACGCAACCAGCGTTTCGATCAGAACAGCGGTCTGGATGGTCATATGCAGCGAACCGACGATGCGCGCGCCTGACAGAGGCTTGCTCTCACCGTATTCTGCCCGCAGCGCCATCAGGCCCGGCATCTCGGTTTCAGCGATATCCAGTTCTTTGCGGCCGAATCCGGCCAGCGAAATGTCTTTTACGATATAGTCCCCGGCCATCAGGTGCTCCACTCCGGTAAATCACAGTCCGGGCTGCCCCTAGCACTCCTTGGGGCAGGTGGCAACGAACATGGCCGGAAACGGGGTATTCCGCCGCTAAAATCAGCTTGGCTCGCCCTTCAGTTTAATCTTTGGGGTTGCTTCAAAAAAATCGGTGCCAACGGCGACAATACAACTAATGCCGTTCGCGCGGGTCACCAGAACTGTATAGCTCCCGGTTTCCTTCGAGGTCCAAACCTCCATCACCGTCTGCGCACCGCGGGTTTTCTGCAATCCGCCAAAGGTCAGCTCTTCGGAATAGCTGTCCTGCAATTTGGCGATCACATGCTCTCGCTGTGCACAGCTTTGGGCAAAGGCAGGCGGGGCGGTCGCGGCCATCCCAAAGGCCAGTGTCAATCCAAACAGTCGCTTAAACATAGGTCGCTCCTTTCGATACGCGTTACGGTCCGAGAGGGGCACACTGGGAGGAGCATGCACCCCCCTCAGTACAAATGTCGGTATCACCACGCGCCAATTCAAAGCACGCTAGGTCAAGAAAAAGTTGGCAGCTGGTGATCTCGACGGGTACATCATAGCACAAAAACACAAAACTTACGTGTCCCACTTCACAAGGCATGGCAAAATGGCAACACAACCCAGAGCATGGCAAAGGATGCTGTCTGGCCGACGGCTGGATTTACTGGATCCGACCCCTGTGGACATAGAAATCGAAGATATCGCCCACGGATTGGCCTTTGTGGCCCGTTGGAACGGCCAAACGGCGGGTGATTTCTCTTATTCAGTGGCCGAACATTCCCTTCTGGTTGAAGAGCTTTTTGGTCGCATTGCACCGAAAGCGCCGGTCAAATGGAGGCTCGCGGCTTTGTTACATGATGCGCCGGAATATGTGATCGGAGATATGATTTCCCCTGTCAAAGCTGCCGTTGGCCCCGATTACGGCGCGCTGGATGACCGTCTGGCGGCGGCAATCCACATCCGCTTTGGCTTGCCCGCTGTAGTGCCGAAAACGGTGAAACGGCAAATCAAAAAAGCCGACAAGATCAGCGCTTGGATGGAGGCCACCCAGATTGCCGGTTTTTCCGAAACCGAGGCGACAAGGTTTTTTGGCCGACCGGACAAAGCAGTAATGGAGGGGTTGGAGATCACCTTACGCCCACCGCTTGAGGTTCGACGCGCATATATGGAGCGGCACGGCCAACTTCTCAGTCAGATGTGAGCTGTCGTCTTGAGGCACACAAAGGGTCCTGTGCAAACTTTGACCTTCGACCTTTGTGCTACTGCCCAATGAGCGGCGGAGGATTGGATTCGTTGCCGCTGTAGCAAGATCGAAACGAAGGCGACAAGCCGATCCATGAACACGCGGTGATCTGAATTTATAAGCCAGTACACGTCAAAAAAGTGCGCAAACAAAACGGCAGAAATGGTTCCCGGGCACACACGCAAGCAGGATGCAGCCGGCTGATCCTTTGTACCGAAAACGGGATGAATGCCATACGGTTTGAACACGTCGCCGGCTCAAGGCCTTCTTTCAGGACCTTTCACTGTAAAATTCCTTATTCGCAATTTGGTTGGCAATGCGCAGGACCCTATTGTCAGCTTGGATGGAAACAGAAAGCAATTTTCTTGGCAGACCCATAATGATCAATGCTGAAGCCGGCCATTCGTGTTGAGGCGAAGATTCTGGGGCTCAACCCGTTTCGCCAGATACAGGCCAAAACTGAGTTTTGCACCAATCCCACAAAAGCGTTGGCACCAATTTGTCAGGGCGGCCCTTCGGCGACGGGCTCGCCGCTGTCTTTCTAAACCTCGGTTTCTTATGCGGTGGCTTTGGGTGAGAGCATCCCAGTCATGGCTTAGAAATTCCCGACCACCGGAGACAGCCAGTATGCAAAGTTGAGCTGATGTGTGAGAGGTTTTCGAAAATGTCATCGGCAATGATTGGACCTTGTGAAATGATCACGAAAGCCCCACCGGCGTTCCAGAGGATCAATATCGGGAGCGCCGGTATCGATCGAATAGCTACTACTGGCGAATGTGAAGGTCTCGCGCAAGCCGACACCCTGGCAGAACATCGCGGTAATGCCACTCAATCCCGTCGCGGAAATGGCTGCTTTCCGACGAAATCACGCTGGAACCCGTTCTAAATCCATTCGGCGGGAACAAACGCCAGATCTCGCATGCGCGACGGCTGGACCCAAAGTTTGTAACCCATCCTCGCAAACTGAAACGCACGAGTAAGGCGTTAACCAAAAAAGGAAAAACGCCGCCCCTGTTGGGGCGGCGCTGATGTTTGGATTGAGGCGTGCTTATTCCGCGGCCTGCGTTGCGACGCCGTGCTTGTCGCGC
>NZ_JBQGAN010000052.1:0-9560 GCF_056542865.1 Ruegeria sp. AA6 | reverse complement strand
TCTTGTCGTTTCGGAATAAACAAACGCAAACCATCTTCGAACAAGTTCTGACAGCCAAAACAAGCTAGTGCGAGCGGATAACAGGCAGCCCGCGCCAACCATTTCGGTTTCCGTTCATGATAAAGCCGGTGGGGCTAATAGGACGAAGGTCATGATACCGAAACAGTTCTGATGCTTCGGGGTATGCACTCCGTTGTGCAACCCAGGCGCTTTTTTCCTTGTTGTTATCAAACCAGCCGCATTTGTCGTCGGATCAAACCGTGGACAGTATTTTTTGCCGTGTTTCAAATAGTTTGCAGTTAACCAGAGATGCAACTACGGATCCAATAGCAATTTGTCGGAGGTATCTGGAGATTTTCTGCACCGCAAAATTCTCCGCCTGATATTGATCAAAGATAATGTTGTGGACAAAAATTTTGAGATCACTGTCGGCCAAACAGGACCATTTACCCTGCTCTAACTCTTGATCTACGAATTGACCCAAACGGTCAATAAGCTCAAACGGATGCAATCCCTGCGATCTATGACTCCAAGTTGCTTGTAGAGCGTCCAGCCCATTCAGGTCCACTTTGTCCATGAAGTGTCTTTGCGTTTTGCAAACCTGATCAGCGATATGTTTTGGTGAATTTGTTATTGCCGTTTCGATTGCGTCCTGAGTGAACGTCCTATTGTGGATGCGTTTTGAGTCACCGAAAAAAAACGCGACATGCCATCTGTCTTGACCCTCAACATTCGAAAGTTCGAAGCGGGTCCCACTTTTGAACCTAAGGTTTGGAATACTGAAGCGAAACCTTCTGTCTTCTGGGTACGTCCTGCCCGAGTTGTCTGGTAGGGTTTTGACGCCCTCACCCTCAGGAATCAGTGCGTTGGCATCAATTTCGGAAGGTAGACGAAGGCAGCTCGCGTCAGTTCCTTTAATAGCCTCAGCAATAAGATAGGTGAATACCGGTGGAATAGCATTGCCAATCATCTTCAACTTCTGCGCGTGACTTTTACCCAGAAACTGAAACTTAACAGGAAAGCTCTGTAGCGAAGCTCGCTCACGCACAGACAGTCGTCTGAACGACGCACCATTCGGTTCGCGTATTATCAAACTTTCTCGTGATACACGTGTGCATGTTGCCGTAATAGTTCGGCTGGATCGATCCAAAGGATCTGGGAAAGGCATTCCGTTATAAACAGGGTGAGCTTCTTTCATATCACGGTTAAACCGCTCCTCCTCCCAATTGAGAGGTTCTTCTGGATCGTTGTCGTGGATGACGAATTTACTTGAGGTTTGAAAGATCGGGTCGCGACCTTGCTGGAGTGCCCCAACAACATCACCAAGTGTGGGTTGCTCCATTACAGAGTGGTATGACCTAAGAAGCCCAAAATCAAAGTTTCCTGCGATGCACCGTTTTCGGCGCTGAGGTACGCCGAAGTTTGCCATATCGAAAATCTCAATCTGGGCGTCTTTGAACAGATTTTTGTATTGCTCTAGGGCCCCACCCTTGGAAAGCTCTCTTTCAATCACGTTTTTTACACGCGGAACATTCTCAAAAGCCCATGCTTTGGGCTTTAAATGCTTTACGATTGCCAAAAATCGTTCCAAGTCGACCAACCCGTCAGCTATGTCGCCTGAACCCCCGCGATTTGAATATGAAAATTGCGTACAAGGGGGGCTCCCGACTACGACATCTACGTCAACGGGCAAAGAGGTCAGGTTGAGTTGACGAATGTCGGCTATTGCAACGTCCGACGAACCATTGGCTTCGTGTGTTCTGGCTGCAGGTTCCCACCACTCATATGACTTGAGAACTTCGAACCCGGCAAGTTTGAAGCCCACGGACCAGCCGCCTATACCTGCATATAAATCTACTACCCGCAAAAACGCCCCCGCCTTCAAGTTGTGCCTCTATTACCATGTGTGAGTAACCGGATCCACCCCAGGCAATATTTTTTTCTTATTCAACGCCAGATCGTTCGAGAGTGCAATTTACAAAGTGGTAAAGTGGAGCTCGGATCGAAGTGTTGCACTTGCCAATGACTAGTCCCCGATAACTGTTTCAAGCTGGTTCAACATGCTAGCTGCTATGGATCGCGCTTGGGGGCTTAGGTCATTATGATCAAGTAGCTTCCTTGTCTTGCTTCGAAGCATTCGAAATTCGGACATGAGACTTTCTGACGCCATCCCGGACAAATAGGGACCCGGTCGCGGCAGACTTTCGAGTTGAGGCTGAACGTCAAGAAACTTCTTGCCCTTACTTATCTCACCAATGCGACCGCCGTTGACACCGAACCAAGCCGCAATGTCGTGTTGCCTGTCACCTCGTAGCAACATCCCCTTGACGATTGCAGCATCTATTTCAGTCAGCCTCTTACCACTGTTTTTTGCTCGGTCCACGACCCTGCCTCCTCGTCAAAACCGAAGGTTGACCCTATCGGGCCTAGCCAATTGGCGCAACTTTCTGCTCTAAAAATAAGCGGGGACAAGATCGACTCATACAAGCACAAAGCTAATATGCAGAAGTGACCCGCTTCTTTGGTTCATCTATCCCTGTCGACCAACGAACCTATCGTCTTCCAATGGCAACGAATGGATGGCAATGCTCTGAATTTTCTCGTGGCATTGACAAGTGACCAGTGTATGGTTGCTCGCAACAGAATTACTCGGCTAAGTATCTATGGACACGTTCAAAAACTCTCACCTCGGCGGTGTGGAATTGCTACCAGCCAACGAGGAAAGTGAGGTATTGGAAGCACTTCACCATTGCAAGACCCCAATCGAGCGTGGATTCGGCTCCGATCTGCGAAACGAAATTGAAGATGGTTTGTTTCGGCAAGGCTGGACGAGTAGAGTCCAGATTGCGCATGGTTCTAAAATCACTATTGCAGCGCAAAAAAACCAAGTCGGCCTTGGTATCCAAGTTACTGGTAACATGTCGAGGATGTACGCCGACCTGATCAAGCTTCAGCAGATGTATTTGAGCAACATCATCGACGTGGGCGTGCTGGTATTGCCAACAGCAATGGCGGCGAGAGAGCTTGGCGACAATCTGGCGAACTCCGATAGGTTGGTAAGCGAATTACAAATATTCAAAAAAGTCATCTACATACCGATAGCGGTAATATCCTTCCAATGAGAAGAAAGCAGACATGAACGAAGAAGTTAACAAAGCATTAGCTGAAAACCGATACGGATGGGCGCTACCTAATCGAAAAGAGTGTTTTTCTGACCTTCATGAGGAGGCAAAGAGAACCAGCGCCGATACGTTTAGAATAGAGAATTTCAAAGGCGAGGTGGCGAGCCTTCCGATTATTCGAGTAGAAATCAATCTTCCTAAGTACAGAATTGCCAATGGTCGTACATCTTCGGTCCAAGAAGAATGGGTAACGATCAACGGTAAGAATGAGAACTTTTTTACCGACGGGGATCCAGAGCTTTATGTACTGCAAGAAGCGCAGCACCAAATTCTAGAAAGCATGATAGGAGAAGAGGGCCTCTCCGAGAAATTTAAGGATCCATCAAACAGACAAGTTGAACCGCTTCTGCTCGATGAGAATGGCTTCGTAATTAACGGTAACCGCCGACTGTGCTGTTGGCGAGAGTTTTTCTGGTCAGACCCAGACAGTTACCCACATTTCAGCCATGTAGACGTGGTTGTGCTTCCAAAGTGCGAAGAGAAGGAACTAGACGCTCTCGAGTCCAGGTTGCAGATCGAAAGGGATATACGTAGCGACTACTCCTGGCACGCAGAAGCCAAGATGTTTCGGGAGAAGCAGAGAAAGTTTGGTTACAGCACCAAGGAATTGGCCAAGCAGTACCGGAAACAAAAGAAAGAAATCGAGGAACTTTTCGAAATTCGTGATCTGGGCGCAGAGTACCTAGAAACACGCGGGAAGAAAAACATCTGGTCAGAACTAAGTGAAACGGAACACACGTTCAAACGCTTGAACAAGACCATGAAGGAGCAGCAAAGTGCGGCGGACAGGGAGGTTTTGAAGCAGCTGGCATTTTCTTACATTGATGACCCGGACGCTGCAGGTGAGCGGCTGTATACGTTTATTCCAACGCTCGGCAAACATCTGTCTTCGGTAAAAGATCAGTTGCGGCAAGAGTTTTCTGTCGAGAGTGACGGCTCTGTGGACTCTCAGGCTGAAGACGCTTTCGGTGGAGGAGCTGTAACTGGTACGCAACAGCAAGATATGCAGCTTGTCGCTCAAATCCACAGCTCTTCCGCAGAACTTACCAAAGCCCACGACATTATTGTGAGTACTTTGGAGAGTGAAAAGGAGAAGCTGAGCGATAAAGCAAAGTCAGATTTTTTAATGCAGAAGCTACAAAAATCTCAGACCGCGTTAATTGAGGCAGTCAACTTGGGACTGACCCCTGAAGCCACAATTGATGGAGCATCTGCTCAGTTAGATGAGATCGAAGCCTCAATTACCAAAATACGAACCTTTTTAGCGACGCGGAACAACTAATTTGCTGCTATTCGACTACGCTGATAAGGATCGGAAAGCGGTGCTAAGTTGGGCATCAGAAGACGCCGAACAGAAGTGGCTTAAGTTTATTTGCACGGCTTGTCTGGAGGCATCAGAAGATGCCCAAAGACAAACAGAGCTTTCGATCACATTACCGTGGTGGAGGTTTTTGTCAGTTCGAACGGAAATCTTGAACATTATCTCCGCTTTTGGTCTCCGGTCAGATAAGGATTTCAGTATTGCTCCTGACGCACTGAGGATGCTCGGCGAGGCGCGAGCTAGGCAAGAAAGCTTCAACGAAATCCCGGATGAGTTAGGCCGTCAGGAACTGGAAAATCTCCTGTTAGAGGCTGGGTTTAAGCGAAGACTGACTCAGCACCAATCTAGGAACGTATCCAAGCTGATCTCTCGTCCCAGTGGAGCTACATTCTCAGTCCCTGGAGCTGGAAAAACAACTGAAGCTCTTGCATTTTTTGCTCTGAAGTCTTCAAAGGATGATAGTCTACTCGTAGTCGCCCCAAAAAACGCATTTGCGGCGTGGGACGAGCAAATTGCAGAGTGCATACCCAGCCTGAGTGGCAAATTTGAAAGGTTGCGGAAAACAGGCAAGATACCCTCGCAACTTCTCGATCGCCCAAAACTCATGATAATTGGATATCAGCAACTTACCCGCGTGGGAGATGTAATTTCGGACTATTTGTCCAAAAATAGTGTTCACGTTTTCTTGGACGAAAGCCATAGGATCAAAAATCCGAATAGCATTTCCACTCAAGCAATACTTCGGTTTTCCCACCTTCCGCAAAGCAAACTAATAATGAGCGGAACTCCAATGCCGCAATCTGTGGAAGACTTAATCCCGCAGTTCAACTTTCTCTATCCTGAAATTGGCGCAAACGTAGAAAACGTCATCGGGCTAGTGAACAAAATTTATGTTCGTACTAACAAAGCGGAACTGGACTTGCCTGAGGTTCGAAGAACTTTGACTCGGCTACAAATGGATTCGCACCAAGAAAAGCTCTACCGCTTGCTAAAGAGCGAAATTGCGAGAGAAGCAGAAAAAGCGCTTTCTGAAAATACTAAGTTTGCCCTTCGTCGATTTGGTAAGTCGGTGACAACTGTACTGCAATTCGTTTCCAACCCTGCTCTACTTGCGGATAAACCCGAGTTTAAATTCGCGGATGAACTGTCTGACACCCTAGCTGCAGGAGAGGGTCCCAAGATTCGCTATGTTGTCAAACGTACGCGAGAATTGACCAAGAACGACCACAAGGTTCTGATTTGGACCTCTTTTGTAAAGAACGTAGAGTATCTAGCCGAGTGCTTTCGCGATCTAGGCGCCGTATTTATCCACGGTGGCGTAGATGCTGGTAGCGACGAAGACGAGGATACTCGAGAAGGGAAAATCAAAAAGTTCCACGACGACCCTACATGTCAGGTGATGATTGCGAATCCTGCAGCGGCCAGCGAAGGCATTAGCCTTCATCACGTTTGTCATCATGCGATCTACCTCGACAGAAATTTCAATGCAGCTCAATACCTTCAATCGGAAGACCGAATACACAGATTAGGTTTATCGAAGACGCAACTGACCCACCTGGATGTCGTGGAATGTGAGGGAACTATTGATGAAACCGTGAGGCTTCGGCTTGAAGCCAAGGTTGACGCAATGGCTACGGCTCTGAAGGACAGTTCACTTAGTATTTCTCCAATTCAAGTCTCTGATGAGGACGCTGAAATAGACTCGGCGGCGCTGGATTTAGACGACGTTAAAGCACTTTTAGACGCGTTCAGGCGATAGCCAATGCAAAACCTTTTGACCCCTAGCACCGCCTACGAGTGCTTTGAGCTTCTCAGAGTGCTGGAGAGACAGAGGCTGACACGGCCTGAAGTAGTCAATCTGAACTTCGGTATTGTTCCAGCACATACAATCCTAGACCATGCGAGTTCTTTAAACTGGGTTTTTACGAATATTGATGGGCACATCGCGATTACAGAGCGCGGCAGAGCTTGTTTGGAACTTAATCACTCAACGAGCCAACTTCGTTTCATGTTAGCGGACTATTTCATTGAGCGAAGAGATCCATGGCTGCAACTAGTACGCTACGGTAGGCGACAGGTCTTGCTACAGTCTCCCCCGGAAATTTCACAGTTGTTGTACGAGGCCGGTTTGGCCGACGGCGAAGATCAAGAAGTTATTGATTTCTGGGACAAACTTGGCGCTAGGGTGAGAGGGGAGAATGATAAGCGAAAACTGGAACTAGGACGCACAGGGGAACGCTTATCCATTAAGTATGAAACCAAGAGAACAAGATTCCGACCAAAATGGATGGCACTCGACGGCGACCACTATGGTTACGACATACTCTCGCGACAGTCTTTTGACGATGACACGCCATTAAAAATCGAGGCAAAGTGTTCCACGGCTAGAGTGTCGAATGCATTTTTTTTCATAACAAGAAACGAATGGGAAACTGCTGAAAGCTCTAAAGACTATCACTTCCATCTTTGGTGTTTGGAGGATGCATACTCCAATCTTGCAGTCTTGAGACCAAGCGATATTTCTCCTCAGATTCCGGCCAACAAAGGCTCCGGCGTCTGGGAAACCGTCCGGATTCCCTTCGCAATATTTGAGAACCACTTTGACAAGGTAACCGAAGCTGCAAATGGCAGCTGAGTAAAAAAGGTAGGAACGAAGACAGTCATTTCAAAGCAACATGCGGTCCAAATCCAAATTTGGGGCGCCCCCACCAGATCGGCGAGGGCTGAGTTTTCACGCGGCTAGCTTTTGAGGTTCAGGTGCAAGTTGATCGAGCAAATCCGCGGTGCTGTCGGTTTGCAACCACAATTGGAACAGCGTCCTCATTCGTTCGCTAGGGATGTACAGTATGACCGGTTCATTGTTCCTGATTGCCGTCCTCCATATGACCTGGACCATCTCTGAGATCGCATAGATTTCGTCATTCATCTCGATACCTTGTTCTGCAAAGAAGTTGCGGAGGATCGGCAAGGAGAACCTGTTGGCTAGGTACGCCATGGATTTCTTGTGAGCGAAGTCATTTGTGGCCTTGGTATTGAGTGGTATCCAGCAGCTCTTACCGGAATAGCTCTCGCCTTTCAGTTTCTTTCGGTGGTCCTTGAACGATGTCCATGCGTTGTCTCCTGATCGTGTCTTGGCGTGGTTTTTAAAGAACGTAACGGTGTTGCCCTTTAACTTACGTAGGGATGCCGCGTCGGCCCGTTTGAACCATGAGGATGACAACGGCTGCTCTCTTCCCTTTGGGGTTCCGATGTCGTTTCCTCTGCCGTCGTAGATCGAAACTAACTTTCGAACCTTAGACTTGATCTCTCTTTCGTTGTGATCCAACCACGGTATTAGTTTGTATCCGGTAGAGCGGTTTCCAGACACTGCCTTCAAATCAAACGAAATGCCCTCTGCCTCCAAGTAGGATCGCATAGGAGACCCTTGGAACAAGTAGGTCAGCACAAAGACCTCGTTGAAGCACTCCAGGAACTCAACCGGAAACTGCCAGATCAGGACACGTTTGTTGCGCTGTCCATCCGAATAGACAGTCAGGTTCCCATTGTCGCAGAGGTGCTTGATTGGAGAAAACTTACCTTCGTAGCTCGCATGCTCCTCGTGGTTCCAGCGAAGACGCTTGGTAGATTGTTCAACATACACTTTTCCGGCGGAGAAGAGGTCGTCTTGGTCGAATTTGGTCAACCCATCGAAGAAATCACAGCATGTAAGAACTTCGTCAATCACGAGCGTGTAGTTGCCCGACAAAAGGGCTTCTCTCGTTTCTTGTGTGATCATCCTGAATAGCTCGTGTGTCGTCGCGATGTTCTCGCCTTCGTCGATCAGCTTCTGAAGACCGTAGTATTTGCGACCATGTATTGGCTTGGGGTCCTTGAATCTGAGATTGGGACAAGCGTTCTTTACCCGTTCAACTTCGTCCAAGAGAGGCGTAACGTAGATAAAGCGACGCTTAGATGAATTGAACATGCCCTCGAAGTGGGCACGGTTCATGTATTCGATGATGAACGATGTCTTGCCGGCACCCATAATGGTGTCGACGACGGTGATGTCAGCCATAGCAGTATTTCCTTTTGGAGCAACAGTGCCTGTTGGGGCTTAGTTGCGATTAGTTGGAGAGGGTTGTCGGGATTAGAATGCGCGAAAACGCGACAGTTGCGGAAAGTGGGCGATCAAAACCATTTAATTACAATGGTCTAGCCACCTCCCAGGGGAGCCATCCTTAAAGGACTAGAGTAGTACCTTGAGGAAGGGTTCTACAGATGTACGGTGTAAAACGACTACTGCAGATATGCTCAAGTTAGAGCATCAGTTGAAGGACGAGGGCGTCCAAATTTTGCGACCTTTGTGCGGGATCAGCTGTCCTGGTTTCGCAGAAGAAGCTTACGGCGCCGCTTCGTCTCGATAATTGGTCGAGTACTATTAGCCTGTGTACCTGTTCTTGGGGACTCTGATCCACACTCTTCTGGACTCTGGTTTTTTCTATTGTCGCCAGATTTCGATAGGAGAAGTTTCGCACCAAAATTTTCAGATGACTTCTGACGCCCGTATCGCTCCCGGGCACTAACCCTTCTTTGAAGGTCTTTTTGGTGTCGGTCTTCCCATTTGGCCTCAATGAGTACCCTGAGTTCGTCTTCGGACAGGTGTTGGAATTGCTTCTGACCTCGGTGCCAGCGTATTGAGCGCTGCATACTGTCTTCTCGCCTGGCGGCTTTTTCAGCTTCTTGCCTCTTGCGCGTATTGCAAGCCAGCACCCGACAACTGTTGGAGCAGTATTGCGAAGTTGATCTATAAGGCGTGTATCGCTTTTTGCAGTGTTTACAGCTCCGCCGAGCTTTCGGCTTAGCAGTCTTGGTGTTTGTTTCGCTGGTTGTCATGACTTCAACCGTCCTGTCCTAAACCATTTGGGGCGTTTGGGTGTATCATGGGCAACGCATAATTGGATTTCACATAATTATTAGCAGGTTACGGGAATTTTAAATTTAACGGTAAGAGGTTGTTTAATCTCTATCTCAGTAACCGTCCAGATAGTGAGACTCGGACCGCTAATTACCATCGCACC
>NZ_JBQGAN010000051.1:0-10425 GCF_056542865.1 Ruegeria sp. AA6 | reverse complement strand
TGATGGCGCAACGGCTGGAATCGAGTTCCTGGGCGACGAAGGCGCATTGTGACCTGTCTGCTGCGTAGCTGAAATCGGCTGCGCAGCACTGTCTCGGTCTTAGGATAGTTCGACTTGGTTTGTAGAATAACCACCATCGTATTTGCGATCCTTTACCTGTTGGCGTTGATTGCATTCTTGACAGGCACATTTGGCTGGCTGGGACAGGAACAAGACCCTTTGTCCGGGGTGTTCCTTTTGCCGTTGGGACTGCCTTGGATATTTCTAGCGGACTTGGTCTCGGAGTCAGCCAAGCCTTGGTTTGCGGCGATTGCACCGATGCTCAACCTGTTGGCGCTGGTCATGATTTGCAGATGGGCACGCAGATTGCGCCAGTAGTGGTGGCTGAACTCTTTCTCACCAAAAGGGAGGAAAACATGGGAAAAGTAATCTTGGGAATTGTGATCGGGCTCGTCCTCGGCGTGGTTGGGGCGATGACCTTGGGTGGCGGGGCCGCGGTGGGTGTCGGCGTTGCGACAGGCTTGTCCGCCGGTGTCTGCACCACATTGAAAGGAGCACAAGCCGAGAACCTGATCACCGCCGAGCAAGCGGATCAGATCCTCAACCGCGTAAATTCTGAAATGGCGTCACTGCAAGGAATTGAAACGACGGACGAGATCGTCGGCAGCGCACAGGCATGCGACGAGTTTCTGTCAAAGTTACGAGAAACGAAGTGAGGTTCCGCTTTGCACGGAACAAAACTCCAAGGATTAGCCAGCAAGGGACCATCTGATGAAACTCGATTTACTCAAACTCCTCACACCCATGTTCGCAATCGCAGGCACGGCTTCGTTTGCAATGTCTGAAGCAGACGATGCGTGTATCGATCATTTGCGACAGGTTGGAGGACCAGACGGTCAATCAGGTACGATTGAAAGCTCAGAGTTCTCAGAAGCGGGCACGCTCGTCATGTTACGTGACGCAGGCGGAACACTTTGGCGTTGCATCGCGTACAAGGATGGAAGCATCGGCGAGATGTCGGTTGTCGAAGCGATGGATGATGGCGGTGGAGCCATGGCAGGCGCCGCCGGGTATACTGGTAGCCAACGCGTCAAATTTGATTCTGGTTCCACTGGCGCAGAACTCGTTGGTGAACTCGCGCCCGGAGCGTCTCAGCAGTATGCTCTAGGTGCTAAAAACGAACAGTTCCTTTACGTTCGCGTTGCTCCGCGAAATGGCTCCTTGGACTACGTTATTCGCAACCCCGATGGATCTGAACTGTTGGGATTGATGTCGGCGGACAAGGAGTATCGAGGACAGCTTTGGCAATCCGGTGATCATGTTGTGGAGGTTATCAATCGCAGCAACTCTTCTGTCGACTACAACGTCATTTTCGGAATTGAATAGGTGATCAATCAGAAACCCTGGAACGCAAGTCCAAAAAAGCGAGGGAAAAACAGATGAAACCCAAGGTCCTATTGGTGATCGGCACAATGTGCATTTCGGCGCTTGCAGCATGTGATGAGAGTAGCGGTTCGGTGGATGCAAGTGCATCAACTGTTGGCAGTTCTAGCGATCTTTCGTCATTTGAAGGGGCAAGAGCGGGCCAAGCTGAAATGGGTATTCAAAGTCTCGGGTTTGAACTCATCCGAAGCGAAGGGCTGACCTCGTACTGGTTTAACAAGGATACTGGTGCATGTGCTCGGATCACGACATCTGACGGAAGGTACTCAGATGTAGCTATGCTGCCATCAGGTGACTGCTGACACATTTTCATCTAGCTAACATCTGCATAAGGGAGCTCTAGTTTGCATTTCGACCTGGCACATGCGGCGGTCATCATTGCCGCTCTAGTTATCACAAACCTGGCAATGAAATCGGCCGGCGTGATCAACGAAGAAAACAAACACCAATTGAACTGGAAAGTTTTTCTGGCCTACTTCGTGGTCGTCTTTATCATCAATCTGGTGTGGCCGATTTAAAGTTTCACAGCGGAAAGCTAATCGCCCACTTGAAATGGTTATCGTGAACTAGCCCTTCCGAGAGATTATCAGGTCGGAAGAGTGTAACCATCAAGTGCTCAAGAAAAGAAAGGAACTGACATGCGGTTTTTGACGTCCCTCATATTCATTGGTGTTCTCGCAACCGCTGCCAATTCTGACGTAACAAGCCGAAACGGCGGTCCAAGCAACAGTCAAATGCTATCAAAGGGCGGCGATGGAGGTGTTGATGGCGTCGCTTTCTTTCGACCCGTATTGAGCGGAGTGTTGTATCGCTCCGGTTTCAAAGGCGGCGACAAGGGGCGAACGGGCCTGAGTGAAGGACAACGCGAAGCTTTGTGTGATGAGGGGTTTTCAACCGGGTTTTATGCGGACTTCGGCAAAAACACTGAATACGGTCGCACCAGTTGCGGAAACGGATCCTTTGACTATCAAGGCGCCAGATCCTCCCGACCCGATGCTGTCATGGCGTCCATACACGAGGTGATTAAAAACCCTGGAAAGGGTCCTGTCCTGGTGCACTGCATGTGGGGCGTTCATTCCTCGGGTGCATTGTCGGCAATGGCGCTCGTTCAGTTTTGCGGTTGGACGGAGAAAAGGGCCAAGGAATATTGGAATGATGCCCGAAACGGGGCCCCATGTTCAGGCGGATGCGACCAGTGGATTGATTCAAAGTTCTCCAACTTCAGCGTCGACCCCAAATTGAAGATCTCCACCGAACAACAGGCAGCGATTTGCCCTAAATGATACCGGGAGGACTATCCAAATGAAGTTCAATCTTCTGTGGTCACTTGCTCTCATTGCGCCCACTGTCTTGTGGGCGAACGACGATGTTATCGGTGAAGCCACGACATTTGATAGTCCCAACGGCGTTACTGAACGCTGTATTCGGATCGAAAAAGTTCCAACGGGCGAGTATAAGAAAAGCGATCTTGAGGAAGAAACTACCTATTGCGAGATCGATTTCTATGCCTCCGAAATTGCTATTTGTCCTAAAACCTGGAGCACCAGTCCAGGAATGGCCGTCTACGATATTTCGGAAGGACCCTACGTGGGGAACCGTTCTGAATTCGAGAGAAACGCTTGCAAAGAGGGGAAGGCAGCAAAAGATCTGGCCAAGGACAGGGTGGCCAAATTCAAATCCACCATGAACCAAAAGGGCACCAGTGGAACCTTTTCCACCTCGTCGCTGCTTTACTATCATTTCTCCCGATATTTCGACACGACTGTCAAAGTTCCTGTCGCCGTTTGGCGCAGCATGGACGCCCAGGCGCATTTTTCAGAGGTCGCAGAGCCTGGCCTTGCGATTTCTGGTGGCTCTCGCGGCGGGCGCATGAACCATGAAGGCTGGCGGGTCTTTGCAGCTGCGGACGCTGACCCGAACTCATACCAACCAACCGACGATCTGTTCACCGCAGATCGAACGCAAATATACGGTGTGCTGCTTGATAGCCCTGGCCATCGATACGGCTCGGAAATCAACGGCACCCGTAAATCTGGTTGGGGGAAAGGTCAGAACCGCGATTTTCAGGAAACTCCTGCTTTCTTGGCTTTGCGTTCTTCAAAACCATTGTCAGAGGCAATCGCAGAGGGCGTCAGAGAAGGACGAAAAGACCGGATGATCAACAAGGATCTCGGTCCCGATGTCAGCGACCAACAGATGGCATTTTGGATGCAAGAACTTACCGAGATTGTACTCCTCGATTTCATCTTTAGCCAGCAGGACCGCGTAGGAAACATAGACTTCACACCCTATTGGTATTGGGTCGAAGACGGAGAACTGAAGCATAAGAAAGCCAAGCACCATGAGCCAAACGATGGAGACGTTCCCGCCGACGCGTTATTGATCCGTCGCAGCAATCTAAACGACAACGATGCTGGCGGGCGTGTCGAGTATGCCAACTTCGCGAAATCTACTCAAATGCTAGAGAAAATGCGGCATTTCTCTCCAAGCACATACCGACGCTTGGTTGCGCTGAATAGTGAGCTTCAAACTCAAGGCCCGGTTTATAACTGGCTGTCGCAAAGCCTTGGGCTGTCAGACAGTCAGATTGCACAAGTCGTCAAAAATACCGCGCTGGCAACGTCCATCCTCCAGAGCAATTGTTCAAATGGTGAATTGATATTCGATTTGGATCCCGCCGCATTTTTTCTGACAAGCGACGCCGAGCAAGAGGCCTTAGACTGTAGTGACCCGTAACCTTTCTACCCTTTTTGCGGCGTGCATTTGGACAGCTCTGCTAGCCTGCAAGGCCGCGGCATTGGATGTCATCGTCATATCGGATCTGAACGGAAGCTACGGTTCGGTAAAATACGATGCCCGCGTCGACAAGGCGATTGAGCGGATAGTCGAGATTGATCCAGATCTGGTTATTTCGACCGGAGATATGGTTGCGGGACAGCGCATTCCCAACTTGTCCGACAAACAGGTCAGGGAAATGTGGAAAGCGTTTCATGAGGCGGTATCAGATCCTTTAACGGCTGCCGGAATTCCGTTTGCGGTCACGCCGGGAAACCATGACGCCTCCGCTTACCGAGGGTTCGAGCGTGAAAGAAAAATATACGCAGAGGAATGGACGCTGAGAAAGCCAGACGTCGACTTCCTGGTTTCAGATGACTACCCGTTCTTCTACGCATTTGAGATGCAAGGCATTACGTTTGCGTCTCTGGATGCTACGACCCTAGGGCCGCTGTCCGGCGATCAGCAGGACCGACTTGTGGAACTGGGTACAAGTGGAGACCCGATTGTCACTTTCAGTCACCTCCCACTTTGGCCCTTCGCGATCAAGCGTGAACGCGAAATCATCGGTGACCCAACACTTGAAAAAATCTATTTGGAAAGCGGTGTGGTTCTGCATCTGTCAGGCCACCATCATGCCTTCTATCCGGGTTGGAAAGATGGTGTTACTTACGTCTCCCAAGCTTGTTTGGGAGGTGGCCCGCGACGGCTTATCGGATCAAAAGCCAGATCACCTCACAGCTTCACTCATGTTACGTTCCAGCCAAACGGAAAATTTGGGATAGCAGTATATCGAGGACCTGACTTCGAAAGGTCGGTAAATTTCAAGTCGCTTCCGGAAGAGATCAGATCCCCGAATGCAGTGTTGAAACGTTTGGACCTTGTGAAATGACTAGAGGTTGAGTTTCAGCTCAACTTTATCAGGGACCAGATCGTTTATCATCTCTTCTATCCGGGCTTCTGAAAGCCCTCCCGAGGTGATGAAAAGCAATGAGACGCGAGACTTTCCGGGGACGTGGTGTTTTCTGACCAGCTTCCAGCCAGCGTCTGCGGCCATGGCTTCAATGTCCCCGCTGACTTTCAATGAGTGCTCTTCGTTTGAAGCCTTGAGCGAAATTTCCACGCCCTTGTTTCGCCCACCGAGCCAAATGAAACACCAACATACAACCGCCACCAGTGTGGCCATCAGCGGCAAGCCCAAACCGACCGCAAGACCAAGAACAGTCACGATTATCATTTCGACAGTGTCCACCGGATCATCGAGATTGGAGCGGAACCTGAGCAACGCTCCGATTCCAAATATGACAAAACCGATCATTGACCCGTGCTGAACCACTAGAAACCCAACCGCCATGCCGACAAGCGCATAAAGGAAGAACAGTCGCGGCATGACGATATCGCTGACACTTCTACGGGCTTTACGTCTCACCGGATGATAGACGATCAAGCCAGCCAGAATGATCGTGACGATCACATCGAGAGTAAAGAAATACAGTTCCTGTTTGCCACGAAACTGCGTCCACTGGCGTTCGATGAGAATTTCCGATTCCGAAGCCCCGGCCAGCATCGTCGCAGGGTCGACTTGTGACACCGCAGCACCTGGCAACAGCAGCATCAACAACACGGTCACAAATGTGAGGGTCGTATTCAACTTGTCTTCCTTCCTGCTCACGCCAAAGGCTTACGCTTCACCAAAGGCACATCGTGCCCTATTCAATTCAATCGCAACAGGCGGGATCAGGTAAAGAGATTACCGTGCATTCTTCGGACATCGCGTCCGGACTGTGATACGAACGCTGATACAAGGATATGGTCCAAGCGCGAGAAAATTGAATGGCAGAAAACAAAGTGTTTCCGTCAAAACCTACAATTTCACGGTGTTTCTGCAAACTTAGACGACTCGCTTTTACGGCCAGCTTGGTTGCGGCAGCCTTCTTGCCTTGGACCGATTTTGCCTACGCCGAAAGTGCTGGTTTGGTTCTGGTCGATAAATTCAAGGTGGCAGACAAATCAGAGGGATTTTCAGAGCCTTCCGGTTTGGCAATGTCTAACACTGAAGGCTTCTTGTGGTCTGTAAGTGATGCCGAACCTAAACTGCACCTACTCGGAGTCGACGGGGTATTAGGAAACTCTTTCAAGTTGCCAGCATTGGCAGGATCAGATTTGGAGGGTGTTGCACCTCGAAAAGATGGGTCTGTTTTGGTGCTTCAAGAAACTGACCGATCAATCCTAGTCGTTCACCCAACTGACCCCATTCAACTGACGACAATACCTCTCGCATCTCTTAAAGGTTACCCGACCGCCGCTGAATTACTCGTCGGCAACCCTTTGAATAAGGGACCCGAAGGTATCGCCGTTGACCCGGAATCCGGGCGGGTCTTCGTTGGCATTGAGGGACAACCAAGGTTGTTAATGGTGTTATCGCCAGAGCTAGACGAAATTATTGAGATCATTCCTTTAGCCCGCGATGCAGGTTTTATCTCCGAGCGTGTAGATGATGATGAACTGGATTTGAGCGGCCTGGCATGGTCCCGGTCCTCGCGTTCTCTTTGGATTGTGAGTGACAAAGGCCGTCAGATCTTCATCTACAATCCAGAATCCAAGTCCGTAAAGTCTATCAGTTTGACGTTCACAGAAGATGGAAAACAAAAAGAAGTTAAACATCCCGAAGGGATCGCTCTCGATGAGATCAGAGGGCTTCTCTATATCCTGACAGATGATGCCAAGAAATCGCGGCTTTATGTTTTTGAGCAACCGGAGTTGTGAGGACTGTCCTACTAGTTCTCTACTCTGCGTGGTAGAAAAGCGGGGTTGTGTAAATGAGTGCCGTCTTATGTGCAGCATATTAAGTAAATCTGCGCTCTGTTCGATATGTTTCTAAAAAACATCACCCATCAATATATTCGAATAGCGTCAGGTTCACACATGCGAACCATGTAATAACGTTGGGCTTCAACATGCTCAGTCACCTTAAGGTTATCGATAATGCCCGTATCCAATTCGGTTGTAATTGCGATCATTTGCACTTTAGTGGCCTTTGTTGCAGTTCCAAAATACAGCATTGCCCAAACCTGGGACATCGCATCACAGCACTCTGTCAGCGGCGTAACGGTATATGATACGGATGAGCTGTTAACGTTTGCCGGTCAGTTGGCTTTTGATCGGTCAGGGCGCATCACAGCAGTGGATGTCGCATCAACGATTACGCAGATCTACCGAGAAGACGGTTACTTCTTGGCTGAGGCCTGGCCCGGCCCCGATGGGCAGAGCATAATTGTTGATGAAGGGCGCATTCAAACCATCGAAATTGAAGGTGTAGATACGCGCACGTTCCAAACCCTAGAGAAGATTTTTCAGCCCCTCACCACCTCCTATCCCATAACGCTGAAACGATTTGAGCGGGCGGTTATGCTAGCCGAGGACATACCTGACTTGGAGTTGTCGACCGAACTTGATTACCCGGATCAGGCTGGTGCTCGGCTGAGAGTATTGGGAGAGCCACTGCGAAAACAAGCCGGTAGTGCGACACTCGACAACCCTCCGCGTGAGCTTGGAGAAGCGCTAAGCTTCTATGTCGTGCAAGAGTTTTATTCAACGCTGACCGTTGGGGATATGCTGCGATTTGAGGGATCAGGCAATTATAATTGGGACAAAGACGATGAGCACTCTTTATGGGGCGCTCTTACCTATCGCACGCCGCTGAACAGCAATGGTCTGTACGGTGAGATCTTCTACGGGAACATAAACGCAAAACGTGACCTCTCAGGGGACTTTGCGAGAACAGATATTGACGGCGAGAACTTCACAGTCGCGATGGGTTACCCCGTGATCCGAGATGTAGCCCGTTATGGATATCTTCTGCTGGACTATCGCCTTTCAAAAGCGGATTCAGTCAGTGGTGGCGTTCCACTATCCAGTGACGCGAGTGTCGTTGGCCTTACATATCTTTACGGGCAAAACTATCCAAAGGGACAAGCTCTGGAAGCGGGGCTAACCTTATCTTTTGGTGACAATGACAACGACACGACAGACGCGAATTTTGATGACGGGGACTCTTCGTTCTGGCATTTGAGGGGCGGCATCGGATATGAAAGCCCCCTACCGGGCTTATCGCCCAACACAGCTTGGCGGACAGAGATCTGGGGTCAGTACACAACAGACCGGTTACCCTCTGTCGAAGAGTACTTCCTTGGTGATCGTTATGCGTTGCGTGGATACCGCTTTGACGAAGTGGATGGTGATTCAGGGATTTCCGCGATTTTCGAAGTATCTCACTCCTATTTCCCAAGCTCGCAGAGCGTAAATCGTCTGACGCCCTTCGCTTTTTTCGACGTTGGTTACATCTCGAATAATGATCCCGCCAGTTTCGAAGTGGGAAGTGCAACACTGGCATCGACCGGGTTGGGGCTGGACATCGAGTTTAAGCGAAACTTATTCCTATCCGGATACGTTGGCGTCCCTTTGAGAGACGGTCCTCTGACCGACTCGGGCGACCCAGGCGCGTATCTTGCTCTGACAACAAGTTGGTGAGGATGTTATGAAACTGAACAGAATTGCGTTACTTACAACAGCTTGTTTGATTGCAGAACTGGCCGCTACACAGGTCGTTGCCGGCGGAAATCACTACGGGTGGTGCCGTGGCGTGGGGAATCCTCACCAGTCAAGCCAAGGATGCGGGCAGGCCGGTGGGCAAGGAACAGGTAATCAAATTACCGGCCCAACTCAGCCGGTAGCAAATCAGTTGCCGCCTAAGGGAACCCAGCAAACGCCCACATCCGTTACTGTTCCAGTCCTTGCGCCGGGCGCGGTTCCGAACGCAATTCCCGGTCAGGTTCCTATCGCGACACCAATAGCGGTTCCCGGTCAGGTTCCCACGCCGGTAGTAGCGCCGACCCTAGCTCCGCCTTTGACTCCAAATGCGACTCCAAACCGGGTTCCGACAGCCGTTCCAAATCAGGTTCCGCCATTGGCTACCGGGCCTACCGCGGTGCCGCCGCAAGTTCCGACTGCAACTCCCAATCAAGTTCCGATAGCTATCCCTGGCCAGGTTCCGCCTCAACCTACCGGCCCAACAGCGGTGCCGCCACTTGTGCCCACCGCGACACCAAACCAAATACCAGTCGCAGTTCCTGGTCAGGTTCCGCCTCAGCCCACCGGTCAAACTGCTGTGCCACCGCTCGTCCCGACTGCAACACCAAACCAAATTCCGGTCGCAGTGCCCGGCCGTGTTCCGCAACCCAGCGGTACAACAGCGACGCCACCGCTTGTCCCAACAGCAACCCCCAATCAGGTTCCCACGGCGGTTCCTGGCCAGGTTCCACAGTTGACACCAAAACCTACGGCAACTCACGTGGCCGTCCCAGGGCATCCGAAACCTCAAGGCGTCGTGACAATCATGCGCCCCAAGCCGAGGCCGACAACCGGTACTGTCCAGCAACCTGGCACAACACAAGTGACCCACCATGTAACCCACCAGAGTAATGCGAAGAAACACGATCACGTCGCAGCAACACCTGGACGACATGACCCGCACGACCTACCGAGATTCCGCGACGCGGCAGCCAAGGAAGACTGGGAGTGCGTAGCCAGCGGATTTGGACAGCGCCGGTATGATGCTGGACGAGGCGTGTTGCTGAACAACGGAGCGTTGCGGCACCTCGGAAACGTAGACGCAATGGCACGGGATGTACCTGCTCGGCATCCAAAACACTCTGGCTGCATTATTTCGGTCAAACGAAAGCAGCAGTAGCGCCAGGCACATCTTGAAGCCTTAGAGGAATTCTTCCGAGTGGGAAGCTGGTTTCCAACCAAGGTTAAGTTGACGAATAGACATCAACCGAAGGTGTCATCTCTCAGAAGGTTAATGAGGCATACAATATGCCTTTCTGAGTGCTGTTTGGGCATCCGGCTCGAATCATCGGATGCCCCAAAAAACCGACTAGGAATTTCGCAAAAAAGCGAAACCTCTACGAGAAGGAGTCCTCCATGAGTGCTAGAATAGTCCTTCTGCTTGCTGCCGTCGGCCTCGTGCCAATTGCGTTATCATACGGTCTGATGCCCGACAGTTCGATCCCAGTTTTGCTGGGATTTCCAGTGGAAGGGACGAACCAAACCCACGTGAGAACGGCGGTGAGAAAGTCGACCACGGTAGCGGCGGGATAACCCTGCTGCGGGCGGCGTAAAAGTCGTCCATCTTTGCCCTTCTTT
>NZ_JBQGAN010000050.1:0-11377 GCF_056542865.1 Ruegeria sp. AA6 | reverse complement strand
ATGCATCGCCAAACGCAAACGATCAGGGATGTTCGTCGGGCCGGGAATAAACACTGGGTTCTGGGTCGACATAATCTATATCCTCCGATTTGGTAAAATTATCTTACCAAAAACTGGGTTTTTCAATTTTCTCGAAAAGTTTTTTCAGTATGTGAAAAATTGACGTAAGCCTCTGAAAATAAAGAACCGGCTATTTTTCCATTTTACATGCGCAGTTCGCGCAATTTGAAAAATAGAATCTGAACCTTAGTATTTTTTGTGCAAACCAACGGAGATAACAGGCGTGGAGAATCAGAAAAGAGCACGGGGTCGACCCAAATCTTTGTTCAAGGAAAGCTCGGCCGGAACGATGCAATCCCTGAACCGGGCGCTTGGCACACTCAGCGTTTTGGCCAAATTCGAAAGATGCAACTTAAGTGATCTGAGCCGCGAGACCGGGGTTCCGATGGCGACGACCCATCGAATTCTGAATACTCTGTCCCATCGCGACTTTGTCGTTTTTGATGAAGCGCGCCAGGAATGGATGATTGGGGTCGAGGCTTATCGGATTGGGGCGTCCTACCTAAAACGCAACAGTGTCGTGGAACTTGGCCGACCGATTATGCGCAGGCTCATGCGTGAAAGCGGAGAGACCGCGAATATGGCCATGCCTGATGGTGGCAGCGTCGTTTTTGTCAGTCAGATTGAAACCAGCAATCCAATCCGGGCATTCTTTCCACCGGGCTCCCGAACGCCCATGTACGCGTCAGGCACGGGGAAGGCTTTGTTGGCAGCGATGAGTGCTAACTCTCTTGATACGGTGTTGGCTGCAACGAAATTCGAGACTTTCACAGAACGTACGCACAGATCTGTAGCCTCCCTTTTGACCGATCTTCAAGGTATTCGCAGGCGCGGGTGGTCCTTTGACGAGGAAGAACGCTACTCTGGAATGTCGTGCACCGGTGCTGCGATTTATAATGAGCATGGAGTGCCCTGTGCCGGCGTTTCGGTTTCAGGCCCGACCGCTCGGATCAACAAGACCAATTCAGAGTATTTTGGTCAGATGGTCCGTGATGCGGCGCGTGAAATCACAACAGCAATAGGAGGCATCGCTCCCTGAGCGCGACGCTGGTATAAGTGTCCAACCCGTAAGAAGGGTTCCAAAACAGCCACCGCGGCTTCAGCTCAAAGTTTGGACACACTTTTGTAGTAAAGATAATTCTTGCTGGCGATGGAACGAAAGACATACGACCGCTGATCGCTTCCCTGTGCATGTCAGTAAACCACGATTTACATGTGAATGAAAAAATTCATGCACCAGCCCTGTCGCCTATATTTTCTGTCTTTTCTGGAAAAGGTGGCTGAGTTGGTTGGCGATTTTTGCAGCACGCTGAAAATTGTAACTAACTAGTATGCATGGACGGCCTCGTCTCAAATAATCAGTCGGATCAGGTTGGCCATGTTGGTCAGCTTCGCATGTCTGTCCAGAACATGGGCAGGAAGAAGCCCGAATGGGGCAGGAAACTTTCAAAAAACACCGTTGCGATTTCGCGTATTAACTGGTCGTTCCCTGACGAGCAGGTGTTTTGAATTGCCTCGGAAGGCCGCGAAAAGACCAAAGCAAGCTGATTTTGGATGCTGCATTTGCTTCTGCTTCGTGTGGAATTCAGGGTTAACTTCATTCGGTACGCCTCACGCGTTTTGGAAGTGGCTCGATATTTAATCAAAAAATCGCGTATTGCTGTTTAATACGTAATAACGTAACAAAATCTGTGTTCAAGATGCAGGGATGCAGACGTCACACCTGCGTGACGGTCCGGCCGGCCCTTCCAGATGAGGATTACAATCTATGATCGACACCCGCCTTCCTGTTACCGTGTTGTCCGGTTTCCTTGGAGCAGGTAAAACGACACTTCTGAACCGTGTGCTAAACAATCGAGACGGGCGTCGGGTTGCTGTCATTGTGAACGATATGTCCGAAGTAAATATCGACGCCGATCTGGTGCGCGCCGATACTGAACTATCCCGAACCGACGAAACATTGGTGGAGATGTCCAATGGTTGTATTTGCTGTACGCTTCGCGACGATCTTCTGGATGAAGTTAGGCGATTGGCGGCAGAAGGCCGGTTCGACTACCTTCTCATTGAATCAACGGGTATTTCTGAACCTTTGCCCGTTGCCGCCACCTTTGATTTTCGCGACGCAGACGGTAACAGCCTGTCTGACGTCTCGCGGTTAGATACGATGGTCACTGTCGTCGATGCCGTGAACCTACTTGGGGATTTTTCCAGCCACGACTTCCTAAGCGACCGCGGCGAGGTGCTTGGCGAAGAGGACGAGCGCACTCTGGTACATCTGCTTACGGATCAGATCGAGTTTGCGGACATAGTGGTTTTGAACAAGGTCACTGATGCCGGACCGGAACGTGTGGATGCCGCGCGCAAGATCATTCGTAGTCTGAATGCTGATGCCCGGATCGTGGAAACCGATCACTCGGATGTACCTGCCGACACGATTCTGGATACTGGTCTCTTTGATTTCGAAAAAGCACATGAACACCCGATGTGGGCCAAAGAGCTTTACGGATTTGCGGACCATGTTCCCGAAACCGAGGAATATGGCGTTACAAGTTTTGTATACCGTGCCCGGCAACCTTTCGTGCCTGAAAAAATCCTGACTGTTTTGAACGGTGAACTGCCGGGCGTAATCCGAGCCAAGGGGCATTTCTGGATCGCCACCCGCCCGGACTGGGTTGCCGAGTTTTCACTTGCCGGCTCGTTATCTTCGATCAAACCACTGGGCACGTGGTGGGCCACTGTTCCTGAAGACCGGCGGCCCGATCATGAAAGCGCACGAGCCTACCTGGAGGCACATTGGCAAGAGCCTTGGGGAGACCGTCGGCAGGAAATCGTGTTCATCGGAAGCGGCATCGATTGGCCGGCGTTGAAGGCCCGTCTGGACGCGGCCTTGCTTCCCGCGCTTGCTTCGGGTCGACCCGAGGATTTGCCGGACCTGCCTGATCCTTTCCCGATGTGGCGTCGTGCGGAGGCGGCAGAATGATCTATGCGCGAGAGATCATCAAAGACGCTGCTCCAGGTGTAATTGTCGCTGAAACGCCCGAGGAACTGACAGAAATCCATTATCCGGGGTGTGCTGCCGTAATTTGGCGAAGGAACCCTTTGCAACGCTTTCAATCTTGGATCGATGGGTTGCCACCGGAAAACCTGCCGAGGGCGCGATTGATCCTGCGCCCCGAGGCGGTTCGGCAGGCGGTATCTGAAATATGCGACACATCCGAAACTCCAAGTGTCGATGAACGCGACCGCTTGATAGATGACATCGCTGCCCTATCGGATATTTTTGCAGATTTGATGAGCACTGAATGGCTGCGCCTGCGCTTGGATGTCGTGACCACGAATGCCTGTCGTAGGTTTCATGTTGATGCCGTCACCGCACGTCTCGTCTGTACGTATCGCGGCACGGGAACCCAATATGGTATCTCTACCGATGGAGCCGATCCAGATCGCGTCTTTACCGTTCCTACTTCCGCTCCAATTATTTTGCGGGGTACGCGCTGGCCCGAACAACCGAAATCTGGCCTGTTGCACCGCTCTCCACCGATTGAAGGCTCAGGAGAAACGCGGCTTGTACTGGTTCTCGATCCTGTCGTCGATCCTGAGAGTGAATTTGATCAAGTGTTGATGCACTGACTTTTTATGCGATTGCCACACCGAAAATGGTGTGGCGATAGCAGATGTTGCGAGCATACCGATATTCGTCTTAACCCTATGAATGCCGGTTATCGTCGCGCGATCCGTGAGTTCGCAGACTTCAAAATATTACGCTTGCAGTGAATGTACGGAATGCGGGCTGCTATTCCAGAATCGCACGCAGAAGCTGGGCGGCTACCATGGGCTATTCGAGTTTTTTTGCGTTGCACAACGAGCAATTGGGCACTTGGAGTGTCGATGGGTGCCGTCAGCCCTTACCATCCATAAAGGATGCAAAGGCGTCCTTATAGTCCGGATGCCAGCGGCTGAGCGGGGGGCGATTTTCGATAATGTCTGCCAAGCTCCATGCGATACGCTTTTCGTCAATGTCCCGCGTTACGTCGTTGTCTGGGCAGAGGATGTAAAAATCACCTCTGTTGACGCTGTCGACGAAGAAATCGACAGTCTGCTGGGCCGTCCAGGCAGAGGCAGGTTTTTCCGGTGCTGAGATCATGCCGGTATAGACAAATCCAGGTACAAGCAGATGTGCCGTTATCCGGTGACCCGGGCCGGTTCTTAGCTCGTGGGACAATGCTTCTGTGAAGGTCTTTAATGCCGCCTTTGAAACATTGTAGGCGGGGTTTCCGGGCGGAGTGGTGATACCCTGTTTCGAGCCGGTGTTGATGATCGCGCCCGGCCGACCTCTGGCAATCATATTCGGGGCAAAGACCTGAGTGCCATGGATCGGACCCCAGAGATTGACGCCCAGTGTTGCCTCCCAAGGTTCCGCTTCACCCAGGGTTGACGATTTGACACCCACCCCAGCGTTGTTCATCAAGATATCCGTGCCGCCGAAACGGTCTGTTACATGCTTCTCAAGCGCTGCCAGTTGGGAGCGATCACTGACGTCTGCGTCAGACGTCATAACGTCTGCCGCACCAGCAGCGCTGATCGCCTCAGCGGCGGCGGACAGTTTCGCTGCATCTCGATCAACGACAAAAATGCGCATACCGATTTGGGCGAATTTCAATGCAGCAGCGAGGCCAATGCCAGAAGCTCCACCAGTGATGACTGCAACGGAATCAGAGTTGAAAGCGGGATGGGTCATGCAGGGCACCTTCTTGGTTGCGGAAGTCAGGAGGCAAGCACAGACGCGTTTCTGGGCCCGCCGGGCGTGTCACGCAGCGTCAACGACGGTGGTGTTCAACTTCATCATGCCCTCCATGCCATGAGCAGTAAAGAGCACCTTTTTGGCCGTTTCCACCTTCTCGTTCATCAGGATGAAGGGGTCGGCCGTGCCACTTTTAGCCATTATGTTGCGGAGCTTGCGTTGACCGAGAGCAGGGTGGATTACCCCCCAGTGCCGCATCCGCCACGATTTGTGAAAATAGCAAAAGATTGTTTGCTAAAGACCCTCCCATACTATGAAGCCCGGCCCCCGGAGCGCCGGTAAATTCCCCATAGCTCGCGTCCCGGCCTCTTGAAAATGGGGCGATGAGATTGGCGAAGAAATTCGTTGGGAAGTCACCCGGATCGATGACGGCACCGTCGACTCTGAATTGGCTTAACTCCCAACGATAGGTCTCAATTATGGCTTCAACGGCCCACATCACGGCACTGCGCGGCCCATGGAACGGTGACACGACCAAGTATACTGGTAGCGTTTAAAATCGACCCAAATCTCTACACTCTCATTTTGGATGCAACGCGCGTGGCACGCGTTCGGTCCCAAAAAATTGACCTCGAAGATGCTGCGAAAACCTTCGTCCGAGAAGTTTTTCTGCATTCCAAGCTCTTTCCGGGCGAGACAGAGAGCGCGGTAGTGGTCCACCGCAAAAAACTTTGGTGCCCAGCACCGACGACCAAGTGTCACGGCCTGCTTCGTCACAAGCGAAGGGGTGTTGGCCTGGGCGGGTAAGGCCCGTATTTCAGCGATATTGACTCAATATGTATCCAAGTGTATGCAATTGGATGCAAGTTGATAGATGAGCGTGCGATGACGGTTCACGACGACCCCTTAAAGCCCGGCCCGCAAGGCAATTTTGCCTATCAGCGCCTGTTGGACGAGATTCGCGAGGGCACTCTTCTGCCTGGTGAGCGCCTGCGCGAGACTGAACTCTCCGAGCGACTGTGTGTCAGCAGAACTCCCATTCGCGAGGCGATCCGTCAGTTGGAGGCTGACGGTTTGGTCACCCATGTTCCGCGGCAAGGCGCGACCGTTCGCAGCCTGGATTACGCCGAAATCATGGAGCTATATGAGATGCGTGCAGTCCTTGAGGGCACTGCCGCACGGTTGGCGGCGCGCGCGGCCTCGGATGTCGAGCTGGATGAGTTGGACATATTAAATGACCGTTTGGCCGAGGCTGGTACCGGCCCCGACGCGACCCAAATCAACAGGGTCTTTCATGCAACGCTGTTGGATGCTGCCAAAAATCGGTTTCTGTCAAAATCCATGTTGTCCTTGCAAAAGGCGCTGTTGATCCTTGGGCCTTCGCAATTGTTGGACAACGAGCGATCGGGGGCGGCAGTGGCCGAGCATCGGCGCATCATGACGGCTTTGAAGGCCCGCGACGGTTCTGCGGCTGAAACGGAGATGCGTGCGCATATTCAAGCCGCACAAAGGATGCGTATCCGCGCCTTGCAGGAACGCGATCGCGCAATCGAAGAAAACCAATAGGTAGACAGGATATGACCACCCAAAAGGATGTTTACGATATCGTTGTGATAGGGGGTGGGAACGCCGCCCTTTGCGCTGCAATGACCGCCGCCGAGACAGGTGCTCGCGTTCTGATCCTCGAAACGGCTCCGAAACCGTACCGTGGCGGAAACTCGCGCCACACCCGTAACTTTCGTTGCATGCACAAATCCCCTCTGGGACCGTTGATCGAAGAGTACAATGAAGACGAATACCTCTCCGATCTGCTGAAGGTCACTGGTGGAAAAACTGATGAGCACTTGGCTCGCCTAGCGATCCGCACCTCAGAGGAATGCTTGCCGTGGATGGAAGAGCATGGGGTTCGGTTTCAGCCATCCCTTTCCGGGACATTGTCGCTGGCAAGGACAAATGCGTTTTTCATGGGGGGCGGTAAGTCGTTGGTGAACGCGTATTACAGGACGGCGGCAGGTCTTGGCGTTGAGGTGCTGTATGAGGCCGCGGTTACGCATCTGGAACTGAACGATGATCGCATCGAGTGGGTGGAATACACATATGAAGGACAGTCTCATCGTATCATTCCCAAAGCGGTAATTGTTGCGTCCGGCGGATTTCAGGCCGATACAGATTGGCTAACCCGCGCCTGGGGTGAGCCTGCGAAGAACTTTCTCATCCGGGGCACTCCGTATAACCGAGGTGTGGTTCTGGCTGATCTGCTGGACCAAGGTGTTGAGAGTGTCGGCGACCCGACCCAATGCCACGCGGTCGCCATCGACGGGCGCGCACCAAAGTTTGACGGCGGCATCGTCACCCGCCTGGATTGCGTCCCGTTTTCAATTGTTGTGAACAAAGATGCCGAACGGTTCTATGACGAAGGCGAGGATGTTTGGCCCAAGCGTTATGCGATTTGGGGACGCCTGGTGGCAGCCCAGCCGGATCAGGTGGGCTATGTAGTCATTGATGCAAAATCGCTGAACCTGTTCATGCCCTCGGTGTTCCCTCCGCTGAAGGCGGACACGCTGGACGAACTCGCGGGGATGATGGGTCTGCCCGCGGACAAGCTGACCGCAACCGTCAGCGAATTTAATGCCGCTTGCGGTGACACCAGTGGCTTTCACCCAACTGAACTGGACGGGGTTGCGACCTCGGGTCTGACGCCGCCCAAGACGAACTGGGCGCGCCCTATTACCGAACCGCCCTTCTATGGCTATTCGTTACGAACCGGGGTGACGTTTACCTATCTGGGGCTGAAGGTTGACGACACAGCGCAGTGTTCGACCCCAAAAGGCAAGATCAAGAACCTTTGGGCAGCCGGCGAGACCATGGCCGGGTCGATCCTGGGGCAGGGGTATCTGGCCGGTTTCGGCATGACCATCGGAACCGTTTTTGGACGCATCGCAGGACGTGAGGCTGCCGCTTATGCAAACTGATCTTATTCAAGAAGCCCGCCGTCAGGCCGAGATTTGCAACGCCTGCCGGTATTGCGAGGGCTATTGCTCGGTGTTCCCGTCGCTGCATGCGGAACGCGCGTTTTCCGATGGGGACATCACGCAACTGGCTAACCTGTGCCACAACTGCCGGGGTTGCTACTATGCCTGTCAGTATACGGCTCCGCACGAGTTTGACCTGAACTTTCCGAAAGCTCTGGCCGAGGTGCGGCGGGACAGTTGGGAACGCTTCGCATGGCCGCAGCCGCTGGCGCGTCGGTTCCACACCCACGGCGGGGCTATTGCGCTGGCACTGGTGATCGGGTTCGCCCTCCTGTTCTGGGCAATACGCGCTGTCGGCTCCAGCGGAGGCGAAGGGTTCTACACCGTCCTTTCGCACAACGCGATGGTCGCAATCTTTGCGCCCGCGTTCCTGCTGCCGCTTTTTAGTATCGCCATCAGCCTAAAGCGCTATTGGGCCGAAGTCGGGGGCAAACCCATCCAAATGTCAGATTTGATGACCGCCTTCAAACGCGCTGGCAATATGCAGGACCTGGCTGCCGGGCATGGCGAAGGTTGTAACTTTGAAGACGAAGACCGATTCAGTCAGGGTCGACGTCACACCCATCAGGCAATCATGTATGGTTTCCTGCTGTGCTTTGCGTCGACCTCGGTGGCGACGGTTCTGCACTACGGGTTCGGGTTGCATGCACCCTACGGATTCTGGTCTTTGCCCAAACTGTTTGGAATCTCTGGTGGCATTTTGCTGACAGTGGGTTGCGGCGCCATGGCTCTGCTCAAACAAAAGTCTGACCGTCACCTCGGTGACCCGTCGGCTTGGGGTGGTGATATTGGATTCATTTTGTTGCTGGGCTTTGTTGGGCTAAGTGGGCTGGTTCTCTACGCCCTCGGTTCAACGGCTCTGATGCCTGCGCTTCTTGCCATCCACCTTGGATCTGTTCTGACATTCTTCCTGCTGACGCCTTTCACAAAAATGGCTCATGGCTTTTACCGTATGGCCGCTCTTGTCCGAGACGCTCAAAGGAAACGCAGCGCTTAGGTTAGTCGTAGCTCCGTTGGATAACTTGCAATCGGCTCCCCAAAAGGCGTCGATTGTTTGTTTCCAGCTCAGCCGTTGCGAAGGTTTACTCAGAAAAGCCGGTCATGACAGACACTGCGACCTTGCGAAGTTCCTCAGCCGCCGGTGATAGGGATCGTCCGCGATAGGTCACGATTCCTAGCTTTCGCCGAACAGTGGGTTTGGAAATCGGAATAATCGCCAGCTCAAGGTCTTTTCGCGAAAGGCGAACCAGGGAGGGTATGGCCGCAATGCCAATGCCTTTGCCGACCAGTCCCAACTGCGAGTGGAAGTGGCCCACCTGCATGTCATTCGCGATCACATCATACTTGTCACCAAGATACCTTTGCAGGATTTTCCGCGTCCCGCTTTCGCTTCTCAGCAAGACGAATTGCTCGTCTTTTACGTCTTCCCATGTCGTCGATGATGTGCCGGCAAGAGGATGGCTCTTGTGACACGCGATTACGAACCGATCGTCGATCAGCGCTTCAAACTCCAAGTCTGGGTGGCCTTCGCCGAACTGCGCCAACGCCAATTCCGATTGGCCGCTCAGAACGCGTTCGATGGCCTGAGGGCTGGAATCCTCGTGCACGCGAATACGGATGTCAGGGTAGGTCCCTTTGAACTGGGCCAGAATCTCCGGCAAGAGCGTGTCGGATATCGTCATGTTGCAGGAAAACGAGACGATACCACGCTGAACTTTGACGACCTGATCTATGTCGTCGAGCGACCTGTGAAAGTCGTTCACAATCCGCTCTGCCTGCGGCAGAAACTCCCTGCCCAGACGTGATACAGTGACCGAACGGGTCGTTCTGTCCAATAGAGGCGCGCCCAGTGAATTCTCAAGCTTTTTGACCCGTCTGGACAGCGCGGATTGCGTCACGAGAAGCTCTTCGGCGGCAAGAGCAAAGCTTTCCAACCGGGCCACCAGGACAAATGCGCTGATATCTCCGAGCGTTATGTCACGTAACATATATTCATTCCCAAAACGCAACAATCTTTGATTTTTTTGAATTTGAGTTCCTTTTCCGCTCATGTCAAGTTTTGCACGTTATCGACGAATGAGTTGCAAATCCGCGCCGACGCGAGGGGCGCTGCGACACTCATAGGGAGGAGTATCCATGTTGGATGGATTGAAGAAATTCGCAATTGGCGCTGCAACCGCAGCCGCTGTTGCGCTGCCGGGAATGGCTCAGGCCGAAGACTTTTCTTTGGAAGGCAAAACGGTCACCTGGATCGTGGGCTTTCGCGAAGGCGGCGGTACAGATCGCCTTACACGTGTTCTGCAAACGAAGCTGAGCGAAAACCTGCCTGGAAACCCGAATGTCATCGTTCTGAACAAGCCTGGTGGTGGTTCGGTCACGGCCTCAAATGACTTCCATGAGAACGCGCCTGCCGACGGAACGATGCTGATCATGGCGTCTACGTCCGGCCTGTTGCCGGTCTTGATGGGTTCTGATGTTGCCAATTATGACCCGAATGAGTGGGTAGCAGTAACCGGTTTCTCTCGCGGTGCTTCGCTGTATGCGATCAGCGACGACATCGGTCTTGGCGGTACGGATATGAACGCCGACTACGAAGCGCTAAAAAACGCCAATATCCGGTTCGGTACGGAAACGCCTCTGTCTGCTGAATTGTTGGACTTCGTGTCGATGGAGATGCTAAGTATCGAGCCCAGCTATCTGTTTGGCCTGTCCTCGAAAGACGCCGAAGCCGCGTTCCAGCGGGGCGAGATGAACATGAACACCGACAACACGCGGTCTTACCTGAAAGACTATGGCGAAGACCCGAAAGTGAACCCCGTCTGGAGCTATGGTGTCATCGACGAAAATGGCAATCTGCAGCGCGACCCGGATCTGCCGGACGTCCCGACCTTCCCGGAATTCTACGAAGCCGTAACTGGGGCGGCCCCGGAAGGTCCGGCATACGAAATGCAGAAGTCGCTGATGAATGCCAAAGTCATGCTGTCGAAGGCTGTCATGCTGCCCAAGGGGACACCGGATAACATCCGCGATGCCTATATCGAGGCGATGAAGGCCGTTACCTCCGACCCGGAAGTCGCCGCAGCGCTGCCGCGTGAGATTGGCTCGATGCCGCTGAATTTTGGTGAAGAGACCCAGCGTGCGATCGCTAGTGGTACGGCGCTGGATCCCGAAGTACGCGAATGGGTTGCGACCTTCTTGCAGGAACGGTTCGACACCAAGCTCGACTAAATTTCAAAAAACGGGTTGGCGCCTTGCGGGGCGCAACCTTCCACCAAAGCGCATTTTGCGCTCGTCCGATGCTCCATGACTGGACTTGTGACACAGCAGTTCCGGGGCATCGACCAAGGTTAGTTTCAAACGGGAATGCCTAAATGTCGGACGCTGCTCTCTTAGCACTCGCCCAACTGACGACGCTGTCGACAATGATGGCATTGATCGCAGGGGTTGTGACAGGCTGGGCCTCCCCAACTGAACTGGTCCACCGTTATGTTTAGGAAACGGAGGACCACGAATGGCAAACAAGAGACCAAAGCCCGAAGAGATT
>NZ_JBQGAN010000049.1:0-13400 GCF_056542865.1 Ruegeria sp. AA6 | reverse complement strand
TCACCCCTCCTGATACCCCCTGTTTTACTGAGGTGATCATCGGTGACGGTGCCTGTAACGGGAGCAGAACTTCCGCCCCCGGGCACCATTCCTAAAGTCAACCTATTGATTAACCTCGGTTTCTTGAAGAAGCTGCGAGATCGTAGGACATGGCGGCGAAAAATCTGATTCAAACACTCTTAGAAGTCCCAAATACATGACGAACGATGAACGAACGACCGCGATTGGTTTATTTAACTACGCGCACTCCTATTGGGCTTCGGCCTCTGTTCTTCAAGGCTCAAATGTAGACGCCACACACCCCGACGCTCCCGTGAATTACCTCTATTTTCACGCTATCGAACTTTTCTTAAAGGCATACCTACGGTCCAAGGGCTTGAGCGTTGCCGACATCAAGAACGTTGGGCATAAAATGGAGCGCTTGGCCGAGAAGGCCACAGAGCTTGGGCTGGATCTGACGGATCAAGACCAAGAAGTGATAACACTTATTGGACCAAACTACTTACCCGCTCGATACATCGTTGTAGGAGCGTTCACCAGAGCACGACCCGAGGCACTCTGGGGAACTTGCTCATGCTTATTCGACAGTATTGGCGAGGAGTTACAGCTCCAGGGAAAGGCCAAACGGCTACCGAATAGGCCCAATCATCCATCTGAAGCAGCTGGCGAAAAAGGTTGATTAGTGAAGATCACATGTTTGATGATCAAACGATCTTAATCATCCAGCGGTGCAATACTTCGAGCGGGTAGCCTTTACCATATGATTGGCCTGTACCGCCAGTTTGCCAACCACCTACCTGATCAACGATATCAGACGGACACTCGACCGCTCGCAGTCTATCCCGCATCGAATGTCGAAAGCTGTGCATTGTACACTGCTTCGGTACCAACGGTTTGAGCCATTTATTCAAAGCCGCGCTCGCCGAATTAGCGTTAGTCAAACGGGAACCGTTGTAACGTGGGAAAGCATACACGTCATCTTTACCAACGCTATGAATGCGTTTTGCCGCCCATAAGGCCATTCCGACCAGTGGAATTTCACGCTTGCTGCCCGGGGTCTTGAGTCGTCTCCAAGGGTGTTCTTGCACAATCAACTTTTGACTTGGGCCGTCAACTACTAGGTCATCAAGCGTCAGACCTGCAGCCTCTGCAAGCCTGAGACCACTGTCAGACACGAGTGCAACAAGCCATCTGAGTTCGTCGTCAAGTCGTAAGCATTCAGCCTGTACTGCTCTGATCGTATCGTTTGGCAGAGGTTGTCGCTCCTGTACCCCAGCTTGGCGGTCGAAATAAACTCCTCCAAAAGGGTTCACAGTAGAGATGCCCATTTCACTGGCCACAAAGTTGGTGACAGATCTCACTGTCCCGAAAATGCGTGTTATACTGCTGCCCGACAATCCGCGTTCGAGCAAGGCATCACGAAGAGCGTTAGCATCTCTCTTAGTGTAAGCGCAGAGGTCTTTGTCGCCAGCAATGTCCATCAGGTAGCCGCAGGCCCGTTCGGCGGCTCTGGTAAACGTAATGGGTCGGTCGGCACCTCTAAGTCGAAGATATACTCCCACAGCCTCAGAGAGTGTCACAGTCTCCACTGACGTGTGCTGATCATTGCAGACTACATCATAGGAGAATCGAAGCTTGTCCTTTCCTGGTAATTGTTCGTTGCTAACCCGGAGATGATACCAGTATTCATCTAGCTTGCCCGCCGCCCTGCTCGCCCTTGCATTTGCTACAGGAGCTGACCGAGTTCGCAGCGAGTAAGTAATCTTTCTGGTCGAATAGTACTTCTGAAGGTCACTAGGGACCCTTCTTTCAAAGTAGTAGATACCGTTCTTCGTGAAAGTGAAGGGTGTCGATTTGTCATACGCCATGTCCTACGATCTCGCAGCTTCTTCAAGAAACCGAGGTTAATCAATAGGTTGACTTTAGGAATGGTGCCCGGGGGCGGAATCGAACCACCGACACGAGGATTTTCAATCCACTGCTCTACCCCTGAGCTACCCGGGCACGGGAACGATGTTCATCGTTGGGTGGAGGCCTTCTATGACTTGCACCAAGCAGTGTCCAGAGGCTTTTTTACATTTTTTCAATGTGGACGCGATTGCTCGGTTTCATCGATAGTTGCTTCCGCATCCAGATCTTCTTCGCGCTGCGACGGTACCGCATAAGACCCGTTCAGCCACTTGGCCAAGTCAATGTCAGCACAGCGTTTCGAACAGAAGGGGCGGAACTTGGTAACGGTATCCTCGCCGCAGATTGGACAGCTCATTTCAGCACCTCTGCCAAGGGAATACGGCCACGTTTGCGCTGCAGTTCATAATGACCCAGAGGGGTCCAACCAGCCAGTGTGGTCTCGATCCCATCGGCCTTGAATGCGACGCGCAGTGTGGATTCGAACCCACGTCGGTCCTTTTTGGGCATTGGGGCAAGATCCAGAGTGATCTGCCCGCCAAGGCCGCGTACACGCAGCGCGCGAGCCAATGTTTTGGCACAGGCGAAATTAGCCTTGGTCCCAGCCGCCAGAGACGTATCGGAACCAGTATTCACATCCACAGCAACCAACGCGCGCGTCGGTTGGATATACAGGGCGCCTCCGCCTGGCAGAGGCTCGGCGATCCCGCGCGCCACGTCCAGCGCGTCCAGAACGCCTTGTGCCTCGAACCCTCCTGCCTGCGTTACGACCTCGGCCGGATCGGTCCAGTCGCGCCAGGCCAACACGTGGGGACCGTCCCCTTCGAGCAGCAATTCAGGTTCGGTTCCGGGATCATTCAAAACGTGATCGGCATGGGCCAACATGGCGTTTATGTCTTCGGCGATTTCGCCAGTGTCCTCGCCCAGGCAACAGGACCGCAGAATCAGGCCATAATCGCTGCCGTCCATGCACTCGTGCGCGATTTCCAGCAGGCGATCACGCTCATCTTCATCTCGGATGGACCGTGAGATATTCAAGCCCGGTGCGTCAGGCGTCACAATCGCATAGCGGCTTTTGAACAGGATACGGTCCGTCACCGGCAACGCCTTGCCCGGCTCGGCATAACCTGACACTTGAACCAGCATCAGGGTTCCGGGCGCCAATCCTTTGACCTGACGCAGAAAAGCGGGGCCATCCGGCGTTTTCAAGAACATGCCGCCCTGCCCTTTGACCGGCCGGTCCGCTCGGGCGCGATAGATCGTACCCGGCGCGGGTGCGTCAGAGGCAATCAGGAAATCGTCCAGCTTGCCGTCCACCATCAAGGCAGCAGCTTCACGGTTGTCGATATGGTCCAGAACGATGGTACGGCCCTTCATGATGCCTCACGATACAGGGGATAGCCGATGCCCTGCAAAAGCGCGGCGGTTTCAGAAAGGGGTAAACCCACAATGCCGGTGAACGAGCCCGAAATCCACGGGATGAAGGCACCGGCCGGTCCTTGAATGGCGTAGGCTCCGGCTTTGCCCTGCCAATCACCAGTGGCCAGATAGGCGTTGATTTCCACGTCCGGCAGGCGCTTGACCTTGACTTGAGACACCACATCGCGCTGCAGCACCCGATCTCCACGTCGCACGGCAACCGAGGTGATCACGCGATGGCGCCGACCGGACAGGGCATGCAGGAATTCCGCCGCCTGCCCTGCATCTTCGGGTTTGCCCAGAATTCGCCGCCCCAACGCGACAGTGGTGTCCGCACACAAGGTTATATCGTTGCTATCCGCCTGAATCGCTTGCACTTTTGCCCGCGTGATACGGCTGCAATATGGCACAGGCAGCTCGCCTTTCAGCGGCGTTTCGTCGATGTCGGGGGCGCGGATGGCATCGGGCTGCACGCCAAGCTGGGCCAGCAGGTCCAGCCGCCTTGCGCTGCCCGATCCTAAGATAAACGCCATTACGGTAGGCGTTACTTGAAGCGGTAGTTGATCCGACCCTTGGTCAGATCATACGGGGTCATCTCGACCTGAACTTTGTCGCCAGCCAGAACACGGATGCGGTTCTTACGCATCTTGCCTGCCGTATGTGCGATGATCTCATGGCCGTTTTCCAGCTCGACCCGAAACGTCGCATTAGGCAGGAGTTCCTTCACGACACCGGGAAATTCGAGCGTATCTTCCTTGGCCATGTTGTCTCCATCATTACGTTGCACTCGCAGAATCTGCGAGGATGTGCGCTTAAATGAGCCTATTTTGGGCTTATTTCAAGGCCAGAATCGCCTATAGGCGGGATAATGTGACTGAATTGACTCTTGGGGATTGCTCCTCCCAATGGGTTCGGTTCAACACGTGCCCATTCGCCCGAACCTCGGCAATCGCCGAAAGATCGACCTCGGCGTAGGTCCACCCAGGCTGGTTCAAGGTGCCCTCGGCCAGAACTCCGGTCGGAGGAAAACCCTTGTCAGGTGGGCCGAAAATGCCCCCGGTTCCGGTATTCATGTCCACAGCCTCGGACCAGTCATTGTTACCGACCAGCGAAGCCATCACCGTCACACATTGATTTTCCAACGCCCGTGACATGGCCCCGATGCGCACGCGCCAATAGCCTGCCAGCGCCTCGGTGCATGAGGGGACAAGAATCAGGTCCGCCTCCTGCAAAGCACGGCCCAGCAATGGAAATTCGCTGTCATAGCAAATCAGCACCCCAATCTTGCCCAATGCCGTATCGAACAGCTTCAATGGCCCGCCCGGAGCGATATCCCAGTCTTCGCGCTCGAACCGGGTCATGATCTGCTTGTCTTGATGGTCCTGCCGCCCATCCGGCGCAAAAAGCGCTGCACGGTTCACAGGGCGACCCGGTCCATCGATAACCGGAGCCGAGGCCCCCAGAATGTGAACCTTATAGTCTTGAGCAAGACGCTGCTGCAGGGTCCCAGCATCCTCCATCCGATCCGAGACAGAGCGGATCGAGCGCTCCAAGTCTCCGGCAACCTCCGCACCATCCAGCGTCGACAACTCCATCGCGCCGTATTCGGGGAAGACCAACAGCTCAGCGCCCTGCCCCACAGCATCCGAAACCCAGCGGCTCAACTTATCCTCATACTGCGCCCAACTGTCGAGCCAGTCGAGGTTGTAGGCGGCGGTTGCGACTTTCATTGATTAGGCTCCTTGGGCCAGATTTGACGAGACACTAATAGAGGGTGCCTCAAAGTGTACAGACGCATTGTTCGCCCTACTTTTATCGACGTGAAAGTGAATTGGCAGGACACGCCAGAAATGGTTCACTGAGTTCAGGAGGATGATCATGCAAAACCCGGACAGCTTCGAGAAGTTCTATTTTGCCAAAGTTGGCATGGGCGAAGCCTGCGGCTGCGCGGAACGCGTGATTGACGTGTTTGAATTCAATCGAAAGGGCGGCGCGCAATCAAAAAAAGAGCTAAAGCAGGAAAAGCGCAAAAACCGGTCCCTCAGAGGGTGGGCCGTCAAATACGGTTTGCTCAGCCGTAAGCGTCAGGGTTGAAGCGCTGGGGCAGACTACGACGACAAGTCCCGTATCCAAAACTGCAAAGGCTTGGGCGTTTCCCCTTCTTCGCCAATATCTTTCCACGAAAACTGCGCGATGACACCGGGCAAGGGTTCATACCCTCGCGCGCGCCAAAAGGCATCCAATGGCCGGTATTTCTCGGGCCTCATCGGGTGATCTGCGGGGCGCTGAACACCGCAGAAAGCGCATTTGGTGAACCCTAGGGCACGCGCATGCGCTTCGCGCAGGTCAAAGAACTTGTGACCAACGCCCTGCCCACGATAGTCAGGCAACAAGACAGATTCCGCACAGTAGAAGATTTCCGACAGGTCCAGCCCGGTGCCCTCAAACGCGGCCGCAAAATCATCGGCGTGGTCGATAAGCGGAGCACCGGTGGACGCACCGATCAGACGGTCGCCGTCAAAAGCGCCGACGACGATGGCCTTGTCGCTATCACGATAGGATTGCAGGTATTTCCGCTCATACTCCAGATCCCCGTCATACAGGTACGGCCACGCCCGAAACACCTCGATCCGCAAGCGGGCTACGTCGTCCAGGGCGGCCTCCAGCGCCGCTCCGGTCAGGGGGCGGACTGCGGTGACCTCAGCCATTCGAAACCTGCTTGGTCCAGTCCGCGAGGTTGTAGAACGTGGTGACGCGGGTGATCTTGCCGTCTTTCAGGTCAAAGAATGACCCGGCGGGCAGACGATAGGTCTGGCCGTGCGCTTCGGGCAGGCCCTCATCGGTTTCCAGATAGGTGCCGTTCACGATGAATTCGGCCGCTGCGCGGGTGCCGCCTTCGGCCTCGAATACAACGATGTCGGTCAAGTTTTCGCGGTAGCAGCGGTTCATGTGATCGCAGAACGCGGCGAATTTCTCTTTACCGATACGGATCTGGCCTTCGTTCACGTGGTGCGCCACGTCGTCGGACAGGCAGGCCAACATGCCGTCGACGTCGCCTGCGTTGAAAGCTTCGAAATAGGTTTTGACGGTCTGGTTCATTGTCACTCCGTAGGTTCACCCCAGCGGTCTTTCAGATGCATGACGATCTGATCGCGGGTCTGTCGGTAGTGATGTAGCTTTTGTTCCCGGTTCTCACCTAGTCCGGTAGGGTCCATTATTGGCCAATAATCGACATCCAGATGAAAAACCCGGGTCAATTCCAGTGCCCGGCGCTGGCTGGCTGGCGACAAGGCAATCACAAGGTCAAAGGAACTGAGGTCATCGCCCCACTCTTCCATTTCATCGAAGGAACGCGCCCGGTGGCGGGACAGCTCAACACCGATTTCCTGACAAACCGAGATACAAAACCCGTCGATCTCAAGATCGTTATGCACACCGGCGGATTGGACATAGGTGCCGGTGCCATAGAATTTTTTCATAATGCCTTCGGCCATCGGGGACCGAACCGAGTTATGGTCACAACAGAAGAGGACCGACTGCGGCAGAGGCTTCACTCGTCACCCCCCGAAGTGAAGCACGCAGATCAGCGTGAACAGGCGGCGGGCGGTGTCGGTGTCTATATCCGCCTTTCCTTCCAGCCGCTCCTGCAACACACGGCTGCCTTCGTTGTGAATACCACGCCGGGCCATGTCGATGGTTTCGATCTGGCTTGGCGGCAGGGATTTCACTGCATCGAAATAGCTTTCACAGATTTGAAAGTAATCTTTGACCACTTGCCGGAACGGCCCCAGCGACAGATGAAATTCGGCGGCTTTTTCTTCGGCTTCAGTGGCGATGTCAAAGACCAGACGTTTGTCTCGAATCGACAGCTGCACGTGATACGGCCCATCCGGCACCGTACGATCATCCCGCTGCGGCAGGGTAAAACTGTTGTCTTCCAGCAGATCATAGATGGCGACCTTACGCTCCTGCTCGATCTCCGGCGTTGGCGGAGGCAGGTTTCGGTCATCCAGTTCTATATGCGAAATGCGGTTCATGGGCATCAAGTCCGTTCAGGTCGGGACAGGCTTATCTCAACTAATATATTTGAACAATGTGAGAATAGGTCAGATTGGATGCTCGGCCGGATCAATTCCATGTTTTTTCAGCAATTGATCGAGCAATGAACCTGAATTGAAACTGTTCACTCCTGCAAACATGCGCCGAAACCAGGATCCATAAAAATGGATCGACATCTTCTCTTGCCAATTGAGCATATCAAGCTTCGAGATATCGGGGTCACCCCAAAGCGCACGGTATCGCGGCGGGATCGAGTACAGTTCGGTTCGGGGGACGGCCTTAGCGTTTTCATCTGATTGCGAAAGGAAATGAAACAGCATGGGCGGACCTAAGCTGAACAGAGGCAGGCTCCAATATGTGGATTTTCCGAAAATTTGCAGATAAGCCTGCTTTTGTTCCTCGGGCCACCAGGGCGGCACAAGATCGCTGTCAAAGGCGAACTGATACATCTGCTGCAAGGCCGCGCTGTCCTTCGGAAAAGCCAGCACCCCGTTCATCATGCGCTTTTTCTTACGATTTCCCAGAGGAAACAGGTATCCGTCCTGCGTTTCGAAAGGCCTGAGCGCGTAGGCGTCTGCATCCACCCATATGTAATCGGTCTGTTTCAGAAGCTTCAGCCTGAAGAGATCTGCATGGACGGCGACGGATCGGGTTATCGGATCACGATAAATCTCGGGCACGTCAAACACCTCGCGCGCATCTCGGGCCTCGACATAATCCGGGATGTCTTGAAGCTCGCCATAATGATAGACGATCGGCTTTTGATCGACATCAGCAAAGGACTTCAGGCACAGGTGTTCCAGAAAGGTAAGCCGTTCGCCGATCCAGAGGGTTGCCACGCGCTCCAAGTTAAACTCCTTCCAACCGGATACCGACGCAACTGGGCCTCAGTTCCGCTCAGGGTTTCAAGCCTTGGTGACCTCTTTGGCTTCGGTTAGGTGGACGCTGTGACCGGCACGCCATAACAGGTTCAGCCGTTCAAACGCATCAGCCGTGCCGTCACCGACAGCCCGTGCGCTTCAAGGCTTTCCGATTGCGCCAGCTGTTCGGCTGCAGGGCCGATCAAGCGTAGTGCTTCGGGCGTCATCTGGCTCAGCGTTGTGCGTTTGAGGAATTCCATCACGCTTAGGCCGGACGAGAATCTGGCCGACCGGGCTGTGGGCAAAACGTGATTCGGTCCGCCGACGTAATCGCCGATGGCTTCGGGCGTGTATTGACCCAGGAAGATCGCGCCCGCGTGGACGGTTTGCTCGCTCAAAGAGACGGGATCGGCCACGCAAAGCTCAAGATGCTCCGGGGCGATGCGGTTCGACAACGCGGCAGCCTCGCTCAAGTCGCGCACGGTTATGACTGCACCAAAATCACGCCAGCTCGCACCGGCAATGGCACGGCGCTGCAGGGTTTCCAGACGTTTATCGACGGCCTCAGCTACGGCCTGCCCAAAGGCAGCATCATCGGTGATCAGGATCGACTGCGCGCTTTCGTCGTGCTCGGCCTGGCTGAGCAAGTCCAGCGCGATCCAGTCGGGGTCATTGTCCTTGTCCGCGATCACCAGAATCTCCGAGGGGCCAGCGATCATGTCGATGCCGACCTTGCCAAACACCCGGCGCTTCGCAGCGGCAACAAATGCATTGCCTGGGCCGGTGATTTTGTCGACCGGGGCGATGGTTTCAGTGCCATAAGCCAGCGCGGCAATGGCCTGAGCCCCGCCAATGCGATAAATTTCGTCAACACCCGACAACCGCGCAGCCAGCAGAACCAGCGGGTTCACCTGCCCGTCCGGTGTCGGCACCACAATGGCCAGTCGCTCAACCCCGGCCACCTTGGCGGGGATCGCGTTCATCAGCACCGACGACGGGTACGAAGCCAAGCCACCCGGCACGTAAAGCCCTGCCGCCGAAACGGCCGACCAGCGCCAGCCAAGCGTTGCCCCAGCCGCGTCGGTCCATTGGTGGTTTTTGGGCATCTGCTTTTCGTGGTACGCGCGGATGCGTGCCGCGGCCAGTTCCAATGCAGTACGATCCCCTTCTGAAACCTGGGCAACCGCCGCGTCAATTTCTTCAGACGAGAACGCCATGGTTTCAGGCGTCAGCTCTAGTCGGTCGAACCTGGCGGTCAGCTCGATAACAGCAGCATCGCCCCGGGTGCGCACGTCGTTGATGATCTGCGCCACGGTGGCATCCACATCCGGGCTGTCTTCGCGCTTGGCCGACAACAGCGCCTGAAAGGCAGCTTCGAACTCGGGCAATGTGGTATCGAGGAAAACGGGCATGTCAGGCACTCCGGAGCGTTTCACGGGGACATATCGCTCAGAGGGGCTGGCCTCAACCCTTCTGCGCAGGGTGCAGCGATTTGCGCATGGCGAAACACGAGACATCCCCGCGCGCACCGCACTGACCGGTCAGCTGCCAGCCGTGCCGTTCATAAAACGCCTGCGCCGTCTTGGTCGCCTCCAGCTGGGCCTCTGAATGACCGCCCGAGATGATCTGCTGTTCCAACTGATGCAACAAGGCGGCACCGAGGCCGTGGCCCGTATGATCCGGGTCGATATAGAGCAGCGTGATTTCATTGCCGTCCAATCCACCCACGGCAGCCACCTGGCCCGCATGGTCAGCCAGCCAGATTTGCGCACCGTCCGAAATCCAGCACCGGACAGTCGACGGGTCCTTGTTTGCTGTCCATTTCGCGATGGCCCTGGGATCATTCTGATGATCCGCAACACAGAGCTGAGTGATGGACCGGATCAGCACACGACTCAGGTCGATCACATCAAAGACGGTCGCGCGGCGCAGTGTTACCCCGGTCGGGATCTGTGAGAACGCCTGAGAGATGCCGCGCTTGTTCTGCATCTATTCAGGATGATGTGGCGCTTGCCCCGAAGGCGCCTGATAAGGCCGCGTGACATCTTTGAGCGTTGCGTCCAGCGCTTCAACCCTCAGCCGGATGCCGCCATCCCCTGCCAAAGTCAGAAGTACCTGACCTGCGCCATCTTCACCTGCTTCGAAATCGACAGACAGAAGGGACAGGATCATATCCTTGTCACTGCGGTCGATACCCTGGCTGGCCACCGAAAGCACCGAGTCGAAGACCAGAACAGATTGAACACGCTCGAACGGGCGGTCGCGGCGGGTGGCGGCGTCTTTATCCTCCCACCGGAACCGGTTCAGCAGCAGGCCGAACCGGCGCTCGGACGGACGCCATGTCATCTCTGTCACCGGGAACACGGCGTCCTGCGTCAGGGTCGAGATCACCTGTAGGTCATCTGCATCCTCAGCCCCCAAATTCAGCGGGGCTTCACGCCCATCGTGAAAACTTGCGTCTGTCATTGGCCCTTGATCCGTTCGATTTTGGCGCCCACACCTTCCAGCTTGCGCACCACATGCTCATATCCGCGATCCAGATGATAGACCCGGCTGACCGTTGTCTCGCCTTCGGCCGCCAGTCCGGCTAAAATCAACGACACCGACGCCCGCAGGTCGGTCGCCATAACCGGCGCGCCTTTCAGGCTCTCGACACCGGTAACCGTGGCCGTGCCGCCATGAACCTCGATATTCGCGCCCATACGTACCAGTTCCGGGGCGTGCATAAAGCGGTTTTCGAAGATGCGTTCCTCAAGTACCGAGGTGCCTTCTGCCGTGCACATCAGCGCCATCATCTGCGCTTGCAGGTCGGTGGGGAAACCGGGGAAGGGTTCCGTCACCACATCCACGGACTGAACACGGCCATTCTTGCGCGCCACCTTCAGACCGTTTTCCGTTTGCACCACATCCACGCCCGCCGCGTCCAGTTTGGCGGCAAAGGACTCGACCAGAGACATACGACCGCCCAGCAGTTCCACCTCGCCGCCGCAAATCGCCGGAGCCAGCATGTAGGTGCCCAGTTCGATCCGATCCGTAACAACCTGATGCGTCGCACCGTGCAGCCGGTCGACGCCCTGGATCTCGATTGTCGAGGTCCCCTCGCCCGAAATCTGCGCGCCCATCTTTCGCAAGCATTCGACCAGATCGACGATCTCGGGTTCGCGCGCGGCGTTTTTCAGAACCGTCGTGCCCTTAGCCAATGTGGCGGCCATAACGATGTTCTCAGTTGCCCCAACGGAAGCAAAGCGCATCTCATGCACCGCGCCTTTCAGCCCGCCCGGAGCTTTGGCGTGCAAATAACCGTCTTTAAGTTCAATTTCGGCGCCCAGCGCCTCAAGCCCTTCAACATGCAGGTCCATCGGTCGCGCACCAATCGCGCAGCCGCCGGGCAGTGAGACAACAGCCTCTCCGAACCGGGCCAGCAACGGACCCAGCACCAAATTCGAGGCGCGCATTTTACGAACGATTTCATAATCTGCCGTTTGGCTTGTCAGGTCATGGCTGGACATCGCGATGACCTGCCCATCCTGCAACGACGACACCTCGGCCCCCAGAGATTGCAGCAGGGCTGTCATGGTCTTGATGTCGCTCAGCCGCGGCGCATTGGTCAGCGTCAGCGGTTCTTCGCTCAGTAGGGTTGCAGGCATCAACGTCAGACACGCGTTCTTGGCCCCTGCAATCGGTATCTGACCGTTCAGCGGGCCGTTGCCCGTCACCAGAATCGAATCCATCTGCTCTTATCCCTCGTCCTTTTCGGCCTTGTCCCCGGATGCTGCGCGCGCCTTCGCCTGCGCCTTGCGTCGCGCCATATTCGCCTTGAGCGCCGCCTTCAGCCGCTCTTCGCGCGCGTCCCCGGATTTGCCTTGTTTTTTTGGTGAACTTTTATCTGTCATGATCTTTCTCTACAGGAGGTGAAAAAAACCGTCCAGACACCCTTGCGCCGCGTTTCGTTTGAGTCTAATCACCCGCCCACAGCGCTGCTGTAGCTCAGAGGTAGAGCACTCCCTTGGTAAGGGAGAGGTCGAGAGTTCAATTCTCTCCAGCAGCACCATATCCCTTAAAAATTCATAGAATTATCAATGCGTTGTGTTTTTGATTCTATTTACAGCCCACCGCTTGGCCCACCTTTTGAGAATACCATTCTCAACTTCGTTGTTTGCTATCCGAAAAATCGGCGCGAGTGCCAACTGTGGTATGCGAAATTGGTTTTCTCGAAGCCTTGCGACACTTCCACCTCAGAATTGGCAGGCCTTAACTGACAGAAAAGTAAGCTGATTCTCGGGGTTCTGTACCTCAAGCTAAGGGACTTTTCTTTAATTCTCACGTTCGTCCGAAACCTAAGCATTCTGAAAAAATGTAGGTGGTGCTTTATTGGGCATCCAAAATCAGAGCTTCACTTTAACCGCTACAATTTCTCCACCACCGATTAATCACTTGAGTCGCTACAGTGATCGAGTGGCACAACAAAGGGGTCGGGTTGCGGGCAAAAGGAGCGTTGGCTGCAGCAAAAAAGTAGGCAACTGGCACATTACAGCTAAAGGTCACAATAAGGAGATGAGGTTTTTCGGTGAATACCCAATTCCCGGAGAAATCGCTGGTCGCTACAACCCAATCCATGCAATGCTATTCAGGTGAAGAACCCAGTTAATACAAACGTTCAGGTGCTAAAATGTTAAAGCGGATTTGGGCGAAGATCACCTGGAAACCATCGCGTAAGCATCCGCAAGTTTTCTATTGCCTGACACCCTATCTGAACAGCCTAGACCCGATTGAAAATCCCCGCACCCGGATCCGTGACGGACAAAAGGAACGCGAAGCTGGGCGAGACAGAAGGACCGACAAAACAATCTGGTTGCCGCTTTCTGATTAAGTGTCCTTCGTGCGTCGGCGCTAGATCTGCCCCGACCATCGTCAGGTTCGCTAACCCGCGCCTTCGTTTCTCGGCATTGAACAGCAAACACAGCAACCGTGATTTGCGTAACACAAGCGGATGGAGCGCTCTTTATCAATTTCTTAATCTTTTTCTTTGTCTATGTCTTGATGGAAGTACGTTCGCGTCGCGTTTGTCAACGGCGGTGAGAAAGTCTGCCATTGGGCGGAGCAAAAGTCGTCCACTGTTTGGGTTACCGGCGCCTTGGCAAACGCGCTCCCAAA
>NZ_JBQGAN010000048.1:0-13859 GCF_056542865.1 Ruegeria sp. AA6 | reverse complement strand
GAACAGGCATCTCCCACCCAGCAAAATCAACCATCTTACCACCCAACTCAACGTGCAAATCGTAAAGAGGTGTGCGCTTCGGTTCGGTCATCTTTCTAACCTTTCAATCAGCGGGACTGGTCGCGGACGACGGTCACGGTGCAATGCGCATTGCGCACGACGCGGGCCAGGTTCGGGCCAATCTCATAGTTCGGGAAATCGCCCTTGGTCGATGCCATGACGATCAGGTCGAAGCCGTCCTTGTAGGCGAGCTTCAGGATTTCGCGATAAACGCTGCCTTCTTCGACATGCACGGGTACGTCCGAGGCATTGCCGTGATCCAGAATGGCCTGAACCGCGCCGCGCACGTGGTCTTTAGCGCCGGCGCCGTAGTTGGCGGGCAGGTTCGGCAACTGGATGATCTCGGGGATGACGGCAACTGCGTGCAACTCAGCGCCGTAAAACTTCGCCTGTTCCAGCGCGAGCGGCAGGGCGTTCTTCCACGAGCGGTCGTCGGTGTGATCAATAGGCAGCAGGATTTTCGTGGCCATCACGTCTCTCCTCGAGATAGGGAATTCTGTTTTCAAAGGCGGAGGGCCGGGATGGCCCTCCGGTTTTTCAGGCCAAAGTTATTCGGCAGGTTTGCCGCCGGGCTCTTCGGATTGACCGTTCGAGGCAAAGAACTCTTTCGTCAGTTTGAAGACGATCGGGCTCAGCAGGGCCAGGGCGATCAGGTTCGGGATAGCCATCATGGCGTTCAGCGTATCTGCCAGCAGCCAGATAAAGCCCAGATCCGCAGTCGCGCCGAAGTAGATCGCAACAATCCACAAAACGCGGTACGGCATCAGGGATTTGACGCCCAGCAGGAACTCGACGCATTTCTCGCCATAGAAGGACCAACCCAGGATTGTGGTGAAGGCAAAGATCGACAGAGCGATTGCGATCAGGTGACCACCGCCCGGCAATGAGTTTGCAAAGGCCAGAGAGGTCAATGCCGCGCCAGATTCACCCGACGTCCATGCACCCGACGAGATGATCGCCAGACCAGTGATCGAGCAGACGATGATGGTGTCGATGAACGTACCGAGCATCGCAATCAGACCCTGATTAACCGGACCCTTGGTTTCTGCTGCTGCGTGCGCAATCGGAGCGGAACCCAGACCGGCTTCGTTCGAGAAGACACCACGTGCCACACCAAAGCGGATGGCCGCCCAGACGGCTGCGCCCGCAAAACCACCTTCGGCAGCCGACGGAGTGAAGGCATAGGTGAAGACCAGCGACAGCGCGTGACCGATGTTGCCGATGTTGATCAGCAGAACCAGCAGGCCAGCGATGATGTAAGCGATTGCCATGAACGGAACCAGCTTACCAGCAACCGCACCGATGCGGGTGATACCGCCCAGGATAACGGCTGCGGTCAGCACCATCAGAACGACGCCAGTGACTGATGTGTTCACGCCAAAGTTCGATTCCAGAACCTGTGCCACACCGTTGGCCTGTACGCCGTTGCCGATGCCGAAGGCTGCGATTGCGCCGAACAGAGCGAACGCTACGCCCAGCCAGGCCCATTTCGCCCCTAGACCGTTCTTGATGTAGTACATCGGGCCGCCGACATAGTTGCCCAGTTCGTCTTTTTCACGGTACTTCACCGCGCAGACGGCTTCGGCATATTTGGTGGCCATGCCCACCAGGGCGGTCATCCACATCCAGAACAATGCGCCCGGACCGCCCAGGAAGACAGCAGTGGCCACACCGGCGATGTTACCCGTACCGATGGTCGCCGACAGCGAGGTCATCAGCGCGTTAAACGGGCTGATCTGCCCTTCGCCCTGCCCCTCACGGCCTTTGAACAGTAGGCTGAAGCCTGTGCCAATGCGCAGGATCGGCATAAACTTCAGCCCGACCTGCAGGAAGAAGCCAACGCCAAGGATGAGAACCAGCATCAGCGGCCCCCATACGACGCCATTGATGGCTCCTACGATTGAATTTAACGCTTCCATGGTTTCCCTCCCATTTGCGTTTGGTTTATGCCCCGGCGGCGATGGCCCGCTGGCGGGCTTGCTTGAGGGCGGCAAAGTCTTCGTCCGCGTGGAACGACGAACGGGTCAGCGGTGTAGCTGACACGTGCAAAAAGCCCTTGGAACGTGCGATCTGTTCCAGTTGGGCGAACTCTTCCGGTGTCCAGAACCGGTCAATTGGATGATGTTTGGGGGTTGGTTGCAGGTATTGGCCGACCGTCAGAAAATCGACTTGTGCCGCGCGCAGGTCATCCATCACCTGGCGGACGTCGTTCAGGCTTTCGCCCAGTCCGACCATCAGGCCGGATTTGGTGAAAATCTCGGGATTGGCCCGTTTGGCATCATCCAGCAACCGCAGCGAGGTGTAGTAGCGCGCGCCGGGGCGAACCGTCGGGTATAAATGCGGGACGGTTTCCAGATTGTGGTTGAACACGTCCGGGGCGGCCTCGAAAACCACGCCCGCCGCGTTGCCCTTGCCCAGAAAATCCGGGGTAAGAACTTCAACCGTGGTGCCGGGGTTCTGATGGCGCACGGCGCGGATGGTCTGGGCGATATGCTCGGCCCCGCCATCGGCCAGATCATCCCGGTCGACTGAGGTGATCACCACATGGCGCAACCCCAGTTTCTTGACCGCTGCCGCAACCCGGCCCGGCTCGAATGCGTCCAGCGCGTCGGGACGTCCGGTCGCCACGTTGCAGAAGGAACAGCCGCGGGTGCAGACCTCACCCATGATCATCATGGTGGCGTGGCGCTTGGACCAGCATTCGCCGATGTTGGGGCAGGCGGCCTCTTCGCACACCGTCGCCAGATTGTGGTCGCGCATTAGGCGGCGGGTCTCATAATATTCAGGCCCGTCGATCTTTTTCTTGCGAATCCACTTGGGCTTGCGCGGGATGACACTGTCAGCCTTCTTGGCCTTTTCGGGGTGGCGGGGGCGAAGCTGGATGGTCATCTGGCTGTTCCCTTTTAGGCGTGGATTGCGCGGCCCATGGCGTCGAGGCAGGCTTCTTTGACCGCCTCGCCCATCGCCGGGTGTGCATGACAGGCTGAGGCCACATCGGACACGGTTGCGCCTTTGGTTATGGCCAGAACCAGCTCGGCGATCAGATCGCCGCCGTGGGCACCGCATATATGCGCGCCGAGGATTTTGCCGCTTGGGTCGGCCAACACCTTGACCGCACCGTCGGTTTCACCGGTCGAACGGGCGCGAGAGTTGGCCATAAAGGCGAACTTGCCCACCGAATACTCGGTGTCAGCTTCTTTCAGCGCCTCTTCGGTCAGACCGACCGAGGCGACCTCGGGGTCGGTGTAGACCACGCCGGGAACGGTGTTGTAATCCACGTGACCAGCTTGACCGGCCAGCATTTCCACACAGGCGACGCCGTCTTCTTCGGCCTTGTGCGCCAGCATCGGGCCGGGCACGCAATCGCCTATGGCATAGATGCCGGGCACTGAGGTCTGAAAAGTGCCATCGACCTGGATAAATCCGCGCGGGTCAAGGGCCACTCCCAGCTCTTCCAGCCCAAGCCCGCGCGTGACGGGGCGGCGTCCGACGGCGATCAGAACCTTGTCGGCTTCGATCACCTCCTCCTTGTCCTTGCCGACCCGATCCAGTTTGAGCGTCAACCCGGCGTCAGTTTTGACCACCGATTTCAATGCCCGTCCCAATTGGAACTTGAGCCCGCGCTTGGAAAGCGCACGCTGCGCCAGTTTGGCGATTTCGCCATCAATTCCAGGCAGTACGCGGTCGAGATACTCGACCACAGTGACCTTTGCGCCCAGACGCGCCCAGACCTGCCCCAGTTCCAGACCGATCACACCCGCGCCGATCACGACCAGATGTTCGGGCACGCTGCCCAGCGCGATTGCTCCGGTCGAGCTGAGGATGTCCAGTTCGTCAATCTCGACCCCCGGCAGCGAGGTGGGCTCCGAACCGGTGGCGATCAAGATGTTCTTTGCCTCAAGGATGTTGTCGCCCACCTTGACCTGTCCAGCAGCGGGAATGCTGGCCCAACCTTCGATCAGATCAACGCCGTTTTTCTTGAACAGAAACGCGATCCCCTTGGTCAGGTCGCCCACGATTTTGTCCTTGCGCCCCATCATTGCCGGAACGTCGATGCTGGCCCCCTCGACCGCAATGCCATGAGAGGAGAGATGTGCAAGTTCGGCATATTTGGCCGAGGAGGTCAGCAACGCTTTGGAGGGGATGCACCCCACATTCAGGCAGGTTCCGCCAAGCGCCCCGCGTCCTTCGACGCAGGCCACTTTCAGTCCCAATTGAGCCGCGCGGATCGCGGCAACATAGCCGCCCGGTCCGCCCCCGATGACAATAAGGTCGTAGGTCATTTCGGTGTCTTTCAGTAAATCGGATGGCTTGCGCACAGGGCGCGGACTTTTTCGCGGGTGGCTTGTTCAACGGCTGCGTCGCCGTTCGGGTCCTGCGCCAAGGCGTCCAGCACGTCACCGATCAGATGACCGATCTGTTTGAATTCGTCCGGCCCAAAGCCACGGCTGCACCCGGCGGCTGTGCCCAGGCGAATACCGCTGGTAACCGTGGGCTTTTCTGGATCGCCCGGCACGCTGTTCTTGTTGCAGGTAAAGCCCGCACGTTCCAGCGCAGCTTCGGCATCTTTGCCGGTGACGCCAACGGGCCGCAGGTCAACCAGCATCAAGTGGTTCTCGGTGCCGCCGGAGACGATGTCACACCCGCGGGCCATCATCACGTCAGCCAAAGCCGCCGCACTGCCGACCACGCGCTGCATGTAGTCTTTGAACTCGGGTTTCAGCGCCTCGCCGAACGCAACCGCCTTACCTGCAATCACATGCATCAGCGGGCCGCCTTGCAGGCCGGGGAACACGGCCGAGTTGATCTTTTTCGCCAGCGCCTCGTCATTGGTCAGGATGATGCCGCCGCGCGGTCCGCGCAAGGTTTTGTGCGTGGTCGATGTCACAACATGTGCATGACCAATGGGCGAGGGGTGCAGGCCGGTTGCAACCAGCCCGGCGATATGGGCCATGTCCGCCAGAAGCCAGGCACCAACCTCATCCGCGATGGCGCGGAAGCGGGCAAAGTCGATCTTTTGCGAATAGGCCGACGCACCTGCAATAATCAGCTTGGGTTTCTCTGCCTTGGCCAGTGCTTCAACCTGATCATAGTCGATCAACCCGGCATCGGTCAGGCCGTATTGGATCGGGCGGAACCACTTGCCCGATTGAGCTGGTTTCGCGCCATGGGTCAGATGCCCGCCGGCATCCAGCGACATGCCAAGGATCGTGTCGCCGGGGCTGAGCAGAGCCAGCTTGACCGCGCCATTGGCCTGCGCGCCCGAATGTGGCTGGACGTTGGCGTATTCACAGCCGAACAGCTGCTTCAACCTGTCGATGGCTTCCTGTTCGACCTCGTCCACGTATTCGCAGCCACCATAGTAACGACGGCCGGGATACCCTTCGGCGTATTTGTTGGTGAGGACAGATCCCTGAGCGTCAATCACCGCCTGAGACACGATGTTTTCGGATGCGATCAGCTCAATTTGTTCCGCCTGACGTTCCCCTTCACGGGCAATCGACGCAGCGATTGTCGGATCAGCTTCGATAAGCGTCGTTTTGAACATGGTGTCCTCCTCTTCGAATCTCCGGTTCGAAACTTTGTTTCCTATAGTGGAAAAATATTCGCCAAAGCAACATATTTCTCATATTCGTGAAGTTGCGTGCGTTATGGGGAATTTGTATGCTTGAAAGAAAAGCGGAGAATTCCATGGGTGAAGATCAAAGAAATGACGCCTCTGCCCCCGAAGAACTGGATGAAGGCGCGGCGCTTGGGCGGTCGATCCGTGATGCCAGACGGGAAAAGGGCTGGACGCTGGAAGAAGCTGGTCGGGCTGCGGGAATTGGGCGATCCACGTTGTCCAAGATCGAAAACAACCAGACCAAACCCAGCTTCGAGATCGTGCGCCGCTTAACCCAAGCGCTGGATTTGAACCCGCCACAGCTGTTCTTGCAGTCGGGCCAAACGGGCATCACCGGCCGTCGTGATTATACCCCGAAAGGGCAGGGTGAGTTTCGGGAAACGGCGACTTACCTGCACGAGCTGTTGTGCTCTGATCTGACGAGCAAGCGCATGTTGCCGTATGTCGCCACAATCCGTGCCAGAGATATTTCCGAGTTCGATCCTTGGATCCGCCACTCGGGTGAGGAATTCATGTACGTGCTCAGCGGGGAATTGATCTTCATCTCGGAACATTACCGTCCGCTGCCGATGAAAGCGGGGGACTCGCTATATTATGACAGCAGCATGGGGCATGGCTGCGTGTCGACCAGCAAGGAAGATGCTCAGGTTTTGTGGGTGTCTTTAGAGTGAACCTCGGGCGCCTGCAATGGTACGAGTAAGCCAAAACGCCCGATGGATCTTCGCTTGCTTCCGATTATTAGTGCCATGGCAGAAGCTTGAAGCCGGTTTTCTGCTGGCGGCACTCTGAACGAGTGCCGCCAAGAGCCTTTAGTACGCCACGGATGGCAGCCAGGTTGCGATCTGCGGGAATATGATCACCAATGCCAGTCCGGTGAGCTGCAGCAGGATGAAGGGTACAACGCCTTTGTAGATATCCTGCAAACGGATCTCAGGTGGGCAGACGCCTTTCAGATAGAACAGCGAAAAGCCAACCGGTGGGGACAGGAAGCTGGTTTGCAGCGTCACCGCCACGAGGATGACGAACCAGATCAGTTCCGGGTTGTCCAAACCGAAGCCCGGCACGGTCATCTGCATCGCCAAGATGATCGGAGCGACCAAGGGCAGGATGATCAGCGTGATCTCAATCCAATCCAGAACAAAGCCCAGCAGGAACACGATCAGCAGGATGAACAGGATCGTACCCATTTCACTCAGACCCATGCCTTCGATTGTCTTGGTGATCAGTTCGTCGCCGCCCAGTTCGCGCAGAACAAAGGCAAAGCAGGTCGCGCCCAGGAAGATCGCAAAGATATAGGCGGTGGTTTTGAAGGTGTTCCGCGTCACTTCGAACAGGTTGCGCCAGTTCAGCTTGCCATAGGCCAGCGCCATAAGGGTGGCACCGGCGGCACCAACGCCCGACGCTTCTGTCGGCGTGGCGATGCCTGCGAAGATCGAACCCAATACGGCAAAGATCAGTGCCACAGGAGGCAGAACAGCTTTGAACACTTCCCAGATCGCGGCCCAGTCGACACGCCTTGCGTCTTCGGGCAGCGGCGCGACCTCTTTGTTGAGCGAGGCGATCACGACGATGTAAAGGATATATAACCCACCGATGATCAGCCCCGGGAACAAAGCGGCCATGAACAGGTCGCCCACCGACAGGGCCATCTGGTCGGCCATGATGACCAGCATGATCGACGGCGGGATCAGAATACCCAGCGTACCCGAAGAGGCGATGACCCCTGCGGCCAGCGTTTTCGAATAGTTCTGCTTCATCATCGCAGGCATCGACAGCAGACCCAGCAGTACCACAGATGCACCCACGATACCGGTTGACGCGGCAAGGATGATCCCGATCGCCGTCACGGTGATCGCCAATCCTCCGCGCATGGTGCCAAACAGGCGCTGCATCGAGGTCATCAGCCGTTGCGCCACACCGGATTCATCCAGCATCAGACCCATGAAGATGAACATCGGCAACGCCACCAGAACGGCGTTCGACATGGTCGCATAAACCCGGTTCACCACCGCGCCCAGCGTCAGATAGTCGAGGCCGGTAAAGGTACTCTCCATCCCGGTCCACAGCAGCATGTCATTGTCACCCATATAGGCAACGCCAGTGAACAGGACGCCAACACCAGCCAGCACCCAGGCCACCGGATAGCCCGAGAACAACAGAGCCACGAATGTCATGAACATCACGATGACCAGCGTGTCTTCGGGCGTGTCGACCAGTTGGATCAGTCCGATGGTGACAGTCAGGAAGATCGCCCACATCACCAACAGCTTGATCAGGCCGGATGTTGACGAACGTTCATCCGCGCTGGTTACCAACATGTAGCCGTCATGGATCACGCGGGCGATGGCGGCCATAGCGACCAACACAAAGCTGATCCCGATCACAGCTTTCAAAGCCCAACGCGCAGGCAGGCCGGTCGGGCTGTCCGAGCGTTCATTCACGCGGTAGCTGTCCTGAAAATAATCATAGCCCTGATCAATCATCAGCCAGCAGAAGGGCAGCAGCAGAATGATGATCCCCAGCATTTCGACCACGCGTTTGGCGCGGTGGGAAAAGCCCAGACGCAGGATGTCGACCCGTACATGGGCGTCATGGGTCAGCGCATAGGACATCCCAATCATGGTTGTCAGCGCATACAGGTGCCATTGCAGTTCATCGAGCTTTGGAAAGTTCAGGTCAAAGGCATAGCGCATACTCACCTGCGCAACGATGGCGATCACCAGCGCGACGTTGGCCCACATCACGACATGGCCAACGCCAGATACTGTATCATCAAGCCAGGCCGAGGCTTTGGGTTGTCGGCGGTCGTCGCCTTCGACTTCATCCCAATGCGGGTCGACATGCTTGTTCAGCTTGGTTTCAAAACTATCGCTCATCATCTTGGTATCCCCTGATCCGGGGCCCCTCCCTTTGGGGCGGTTGAGGGGTCCGGGACTTCAAGCCCGGACCCCACGCGTGGCTTTACTTGCGTGGCAGGAATGCGTGAGATTTCCAGATCTCATAGCCTTCGCTGAACTCGTTCAGATTGCCGTAGACTTTGGCAAAGAACTCATCATTGGCGGCTTCTTCAGCTGCGACCTCTTCCCAGGTGGTGCGGAAGACGTCGAGCATTTCGGGCGTCCAGTCGACGATGGTTACGCCGTTCTCTTCGACATTGCGCTGCATGGCTTCGAACTGGATGGCTTCACCTTCGGCAAAGCTCTCGGTCATCTGCGCGCGGCAGGTCAGCTCGATCTGCGCCTGCAATTGCGGGTTCAACTCGTTCCACTCATCCTTGTTGATCAGCAATTCAAAGATGGTGGCCTGCTGGTGCCAGCCGGGGAAATAGTTGTATTTTACCAGCTTGTCGAAGCCCAGACGTTGATCGATGGCGGGCATCGAGAACTCGGTCGCGTCAATGGCGCCCTTCTCCAGCGCCGGGAAAATCTCACCACCCGGCAGCAGCGATGTGGCAACGCCCAGCTTCTGCATCACCTTCCCGCCGAGGCCAAAGAAGCGCATTTTCAAACCGTCCAGTTGCTCGACCGAAGTGATCTCTTCCGCGAACCATCCCGAGGTTTCGGGTGCAATAATCGTGCAGGGGAAGACTTTGACGTTATACCCGGCCTGATCATACATTTCCTGATACAGGGCCAGACCGTCGCCGTAATACATCCACGCCATGTATTCGCCCGCTTCGGGGCCGAACGGCACAGCCGAGAACAGCGGTGCGGCAGGGATTTTACCTGCCCAGTATCCGGCGGTGGCAAAGCCCGAGTTGATCTTGCCGGACGACACCGCATCTAGGATTTCGAAGGCGGGCACCAGTTTGCCGGGTTCATAGACCTTCATCTTGATCGAGCCGCCGGACACAGCATCCAGATCTTCTGCGACACGGACGATGGGCGTTCCAAGGCCCGGCAGTTCGGTCGAGAACGCGACAGGCGTTTTCAGCAGGATCTTGTCTGCGGCCAGCGCGGGCGCGGCGGCCAGCGCTACGGCGGCGGTCAGGGTTGCTAGGGATTTCATGTCTGATTCCTCCTCTTGGACATGGGGTATTCAGCTGCCGGTTTTTGCGATCACCGGCGGCGGGGTGTCCGGCAGTTTGAAGCCGGTTTGAACACGGGGTGTGGGATCGGTCAGGGCACGGGGCCTCGGCCCCCCGGTCGCCCAGTCCAGCATTTCAACGGTGTGGACAATTGGGATGCCGGTGGCTGAGCCGATTTGCATCATGCAGCCGATGTTTCCGGCCACGATGACCTCGGGGTTCTTCGCCTCAAGCGTCTGGACCTTGCGCGCCTTCAACTCGGCCGAGATTTCGGGCTGCATCAGGTTGTAAGTGCCCGCCGAACCGCAGCACAAATGGCTGTCGCGGGGTTCGGAGACCTCAAATCCGGCCGATTTCAGCAACGTCTTGGGCGCTGTCTTGATCTGCTGTCCGTGCTGCAGGGAACAGGCGGCATGATAGGCCACGCGCAGCGGTTCAGCCTGCACAGGGTCATTCAATTCCAGATCGCTCATCACCTCAGAGATGTCCTTGGCGATCGCCGCAACGCGGGCGGCGTCATGCTCCAGATCAGTGCCTGCGAACATATGCCCGTAATCCTTGACAGTGGTGCCGCAGCCGCTGGTATTGATGACAATGGCATCCAGCCCACCGGCATCCATCTCAGCCGCCCAAGCGCGTATGTTCTTGGCTGCCGTGTCGTGGCTTTCTTTGGACTTGCCCATATGATGTGTCAGCGCCCCGCAACAGCCTGCGCCTTCGGCAATCACCACGTCACATCCATGCCGGGTCAGCAGCCGGATGGTGGCGTCGTTGATGTCTGTGTTCAGCGCCTTTTGCGCACATCCGGTCATCAACGCCACACGTTTGCGGCGCGGGCCGCCTGCGGCAAAGGTTTGCGGGTCGTCATTGCGGCTGACAGGCGGGATGACCTTTGGGGCCATCTCCAACATTGCGCGCAGGCGGGCGTCCGGCACCCATTTGCGGAAGGGATAGGCGATCTTGGCCCCAAGCAGAGCCAAGCGGAACCGCATGGGATAGGGCAAGACGCGCGCCAAAATCCAGCGCAAAACACGATCATCCCAACTGCGCTTATAGTTCTGCTCGATGTAAGCGCGGGCGTGGTCGACCAAATGCATGTAATGCACGCCCGAAGGGCAGGTGGTCATACACGCCAGGCAAGACAGGCAGCGGTCGATATGCGTGACGGTTTTCTCATCCGGCACACGCTCGTTCTCCAGCATGTCCTTGATCAGGTAGATACGGCCACGCGGGCTGTCGAGTTCGTCGCCCAGCACCTGAAAGGTCGGGCAGGTTGCAGTACAGAACCCGCAATGCACACAGGAACGCAGGATGTCGTTCGCCCGTTTTGTGCCGGGATCGGTCAGTTGTTCGGGGGTAAAGTTCGTTTGCATCTCGTCCTCCCGCTCAGGCCGCCATCAGGCCGGGGTTCAACAGCCCGTCCGGGTCAAACTGGTGGCGCAAGTGGTCCGAAAGCTGTTGTAATCGGGGGTGCTGTGGATGAAAGACCGGGACAGTACGGCGCAGATCAGCGCTGCCTCGCACAAGGGTGGCGTGGCCGTCCTGGATTAAGCCCCGTATCGTTTCAGCCTGTTCCGGTGCGTCAGACGGGATTGCCAGCCAGACCAGAGCGCCGCCCTGATCCATCAACGCCCTTGCATCCAGTTCGTAACGCGCAGCGGTGATCACCTGCGGCGCAGCGGTGGGTTTCACCGACAGCTTCCAGACAGTTTCCTGCGTGCCCGAGAACACATGCACATCGCGGATGCCGGTCCAGATCGTGTCATGAACATCGCCTTCCAACACCGAGCCGGTTCCCAACAAGGCTTGCAGTTTGGACAGGCGGTAATCGACCTGCGCCCACAGCCCCTCGACCCGCAGCATGGCGGTGCCGTTCTGCCACGCAGCGCCGGAGACTTCGAACGGCGTGGTGACAGCGCGGCAGAACAGACGCACGGCCTCGGCTTCGGTCACATCGGTGAATTGCAGCGTCGCGGCGCGTTCCGGGCGCGGCAGCACTTTCAGCGCAACCTCGGTCAGGATGCCCAGCGTGCCGTAGGCTCCGCAGGCCAGCTTGGTCAGGTCCAACCCGGTGACGTTTTTCATCACGCGACCGCCATTGGCGATCACACGCCCCTGACCGTCAATAAAGCGAACACCCAGCAGAAAATCACGGCACGCACCGCTAACGAAACGGCGCGGCCCCGAGATGTTGCACGCCACAACGCCCCCGATTGTTGGCTCTCCTGCAGTGCCCAGCAGCGGGCGGTGATCCATGGGTTCAAAGGCCAGCATCTGACCCTCAGACGCCAAGGCGGCCTCAATCTCGTGCAAAGGGGTTCCGGCTTTGGCCTCAAGCGTCAGTGATCCGGGTTCGTAGCGGGTGATCCCGGAAAGACCCGAGATATCCAGCGCTTGCGCGACCTCACCCGGGTTGCCGATCTGGCCTCGTGTGCCACCTGCAATGATCCGCAGGCGCGCCTTTGCAGTCCGGGCTTCAAACACAGCTTCCTTGATCGCCGACTCGGTGGTCGGCGTTGCAAAACCGGTCATGGTCTTTCCTCCTCTTGCTCTGGGGTCAGAGCGGTACTTCAGCCCATCAGGCGGTGCGGCTCCTCCGGTCCGCGCTCAGCTCCAATGGGAAAACTTTGGTCGGGTTCAGTAGCCAATCTGGATCGAACACATCCTTGACCTGCATCTGCGCCTCAAGGTCGGCCTCGGTGAACTGATAGGTCATCAGATCGCGCTTCTCGATGCCCACGCCGTGTTCGCCGGTCAGGCAACCGCCGACGTCGACACAAGTGCGCAGGATGTCGAAACCAAAGGCCTCGGCCTTGTCCAGATCGCCCGGTTTGTTGGCGTCGAACAGAATGAGCGGGTGCATATTGCCGTCGCCCGCGTGGAATACGTTGGCAACCTCCAGCCCGTGTTCTTCGCTGAGTTCGGCGATCCGCTTCAAGGTTTGCGGCAGGGCAGACACCGGGACCGTACCGTCGAGGCACATATAGTCGTTGATCTGACCCATTGCGCCAAAGGCGGACTTGCGGCCTTTCCAGATCAGCGCGCTTTCCTCGGTGCTCTGACTGGCGCGCAGTTCGACCGGATTCAGCTTTTCCGCGATGGCACTGATCTTGGTCAGCTGTTCGTCAATCTCGGCCTCCGAGCCTTCGACCTCGACAATCAGAAGGGCCTCACACATCGGATAGCCTGCCTTGGCAAAGTTCTCGACCACGCGGATGCAGGGGCGGTCCATGTATTCAATGGCAACGGGCAGAATACCGGCCTTGATGATATTGCCGACGCACTCGCCGGCGATTTCGGCGCTGTCGAAGCCGATCAGGATAGGGCGCGCGCCCTCGGGTTTGGGCAGAATGCGCAGGGTGGCTTCGGTGACGATGCCAAGTTGCCCTTCCGAACCGCAGATCAGACCCAGCAGATCCAGACCGGGCGCATCCATCGCCGGGCCACCGATCTCGATGATCTCGCCATCGGTCATGACCATGCGCACGCCCAACAGGTTGTTGGTGGTGACGCCGTATTTGAGGCAATGCGCCCCGCCGGAATTCATCGCGATGTTCCCTGCAATCGCACAGGCCAGCTGGGATGACGGGTCGGGTGCATAGAAAAAACCGTCATCTTCAACCTGACCAGTGACTGACAGGTTGGTCACGCCGGTCTGCACACGAATGAAACGGTTGTCATAGTCGACCTCCAGCACGTCTTTCAGCCGTGCGGTGCCCAGAATGACGCTGTCGGCGGTGGGTAGAGATCCCCCGGCCAGCGATGTCCCCGCCCCACGCGGCACCACCGCAACGCCCAGGTCATGGCACAGCTTCATGGCGGCGGCGCATTCCTCGGTCGTGCGGGGTAGCACCACGGCCAGCGGCGGGCAGCGATAAGCCGTCAGCGCATCGCATTCGTAGGCGCGCGTTTCGTGCTCATCGCTGATCACGCTGTCAGAGGGCAGCACCTCGGCCAGCGCCGCGACGATGGTCGCCTTGCGATCCAGAACCGTTTGGTCGGGGGTCGGCATTGCGATGGTAGACATGAGGTGCTCCCTTCTAAGTGATTACAACGTGGCCGTTTCCGCCAGTCCTGCTTTTTCTGCGAGTTTTGCTGCGACTTGGGCGACGGCGAGGTCTTGTAGTCCGACGCCTGTTCCGTCGAAGA
>NZ_JBQGAN010000047.1:0-14666 GCF_056542865.1 Ruegeria sp. AA6 | reverse complement strand
TTGGGAGCGCGTTTGCCAAGGCGCCGGTAACCCAAACAGTGGACGACTTTTGCTCCGCCCAATGGCAGACTTTCTCACCGCCGTTGACACACCCACCGTTGTTATTTTCTTTGCTGCGTTGGTGATGAAAGTTCGCCGACCGCTGTGCGATGAACACCCAATCAACCCCAGTTCGTTGTACCAAGAGCTGAACATATTCACTATTGCCTGTGCGGATGTCTTTACAGAGCGCTCTGTCCTGACGACATAGTCACCGGATGAAAACTTTGGATGTACTGACTCCATCTCATACAACTCTAGTAAAGCATCCCGGAGTTGCTTGTTTATCGGTATGTGGCGTCCAGATTTACCTTTCGACGCGTCATCAATCAGGCTTATCTGCTTGGCGAGGAGCCCACTGGACTCCAGCAACATCTTCAACGGAGATTGGCGATCTCCTTGGCTCGCAAGCCAGCCCTAATTGACAACAGAAAGATAGCCCGGTTTCGCACCGCGTTCCTTCGGCCAGTGAGAAAATTCAATACCGCTTCAATCTGGTTCTTGTTTAGCGTTTTAGCTTGTTTCGAAAGTGCCATCTCATTCTCATAATAAAATCGTAATATTTTATATTAATATAATCAGATATAACCGTACACTACCGGTGACCTGAGTATTTTTGTTTTAAAATAAAGACTTAGGAAAACTGATTACTTATTGATAATTCTATAATCAGAGACGTTAATACCCGGCGCGCTTACTAGCCGAGTACTCACATCCTCGAAATTTGGACCTTCACCGCGTTGAAAGACAAAGGGATACGCGCCTGCATACCCGGTCGAAAGCAGCGCAAGAGGCCGTTCAAGTACGACAAGCGCAGTTACAGGGGGCGAAACCGCATCGAGATCATGTTTGGTAGGTTAAAGGATTGGAGGCGTGTTGAGATCCGCCATGACCGTTGCCCCGAAGTCTTCCTGTCGGAAATCGCGCTCGCAGCAACCGTCATATACTGGTTATGAATCCTGACCCTGGCACAAATCGATGACATAGAATTCAAATCTAAATTGTTGAGCATCATAGTAGAAAAGGCCTATAATAAGAAGGTTAATAGCGCTTACTGATATCCGGTAAATGGGGCTAAGGGGCATCCCCTACCCCTTCGCATGCAAACACTCAAAAAATCTGATCCATTGGTTTCACTGAAGCCAGAAACGTCTCACAACGAGGCGAGCTTCGATGGCCCTGGGAGGGGCAAACCAATGAAAAAAATCGTAATCGTCGCAACAGTCGTTACAACACTATCTGGTTCGGCAGCCATGGCTGAGCGCGTGTGCATTGATTGGAACGGCATCATCCTGTGCGGCGAGAAATTCTAATGCACTCCCGTTCTTACCACAGCCACTGGCGTCACAGCCTGTGGCTCGTACCTGGCCCCAATAGCATGGTGTACCTCGTATGAAGCACAGTATCCTGATTCCAGCTCTTCTGAGCGTTCTTAGTTGGTCAACCGCAGCAAATGCGATTGTGAAAGGGGGTTGTACCGAACGACCGACCGGCCCGGTTAAAAATATCCTGCTAAAATAAAAACAAGCCACAGTGGTAGTTTAGCAGATCGCTGTGGCAGCACTGCCACGCAAAGGGGGCATAGGTTGTCCCCTTCATGGACGCAGAACAGCACAAATCGGTACCCTAAGCGGCGGGGGAGTCAAACGTGTATTATGACTACGATGAAAAGATTGATAATGCCCGGATGGTCATGATCGATCGCCTCTGGGAAAACCAGTTTGGACGAGACATTCAGATGAATGAGCGCGAAGTCTTCTGGATGGAGCGCAAGCTACGTCGCCGTAGTGCTAGCGTTACCAAGATGCGATTGGGAGCAGCTCTTTGTCGAAGTCTGGGTCTACGCTCATATCAAACGGCGTCAAAGTTGATTGATCGCGTTAAGGATATGGGGTTGATCGAGAAATCATCAGGGCAACGCAATGCAAATGAGCAGATCTATACCGTTCCAGAAACCGTTCAGCTCAGTATCTACACCATCAAGAAACAAGAGAAAAAGGTCGATCTGGTGATGCGCGCTCAGGAGGCCAACCCGAATGACCACGCAGCCGGGAAAGAGTTCCTAAAAGACATTGAAATCATTCATCTGGGTGAAGATACGCCGCTTTATCACAACGCTTTTGACCCGGTGAACGAGGATATTTTTTTCAAGAACATCGAGGATATGGTCGCACGCTTTCGAGCGCAAAAAAAAGGAAATGAGAGCAATGAAGCAAGCATGTAACCTCATCTTTGCGATTCTCTTCGCTGTATCATTGATCGGTGCAGGCACCGTTCCGACAGAAGCCGATGCAACACGATCACAGCTTTATAAACCGCTCAAAGACGATCCCGCTCCCAAATAGGTTATGTAGTCTGAGGCAGTAGATGGCCAGGCTCGAGATAATGTCCAATCTAAGCACAGATTGGTTACGGCCATGATTCCGTGCTTGCGGTTCAAGACCCGCCGTTCGCTTTGGCAGACCCGAATTGACAGGATGCGGGACAAGGCTGCCGTTTGCTGCGGCGCAGAGCTCCGGAACCCATTGAATGATTGCCCAAAAGGCGGGGTGGATGAACAGAACTATCTTTCGCTGTCTCGTCTAAAAGCGCGGACCCTCGTTGTCCATCTCAGGGCAAAAACCTTCATCTACGACAGGATCGATACATAGCTAGCGGCGGACGCTCTACTTAGAAAAAAGGCCAGTAGAAGAAAATACAACAATATTGGGACAGCAAATACTGCCTCTCTTATCATAGATTTTAGGGAGCTATTCTTGTCCGGGCCAAATGTTTCGGCCTCGGCGTCGTTTAAAGGCGGGAATAGCTCCCTTTTGTTTTGCTTAACCATAGTCAACTCGTAAAAACTATCTATTCTTTTTCAGACCTCACATTAACCAAGTGTTAACGCTCCAATTATTTCCGCTTTTGCGGTTTTTTTTGATCGCTGCTGGAGACAAAAACTTTAAAACTACTGCTATTGTTAACAGTCTTATATTCCCAAGTGATTCTTTTGGAGACAATGGCTAAGATATTAATATTAAATTAAAAATAACGACTCCTGAAAGTCGGAGAGCTGCCACATTACGGCCCTGTTTGAGCAACATTCTTAAGGATGGCATTCGTTCGCCGCCACTGACCCGTATTTCTCTAAACGAAAAGGATTTCTGCCGTGTTGAACTTCCTTAAAGTGAGCGTCTCCGCACTCGTACTGTCTGCATTTGTAGTCGCGCCAATCGTGACCGTTTTCGCCACCGATTACGCATATGCAAAAAATGGTAACGGCAAAGGTGGAGGTAACGGCGGCGGAAAAGGGGATAACGGTGGTGGAAAGGGTGGCAAGAGCGGCGAAAAAGGTGCCAAAAAGGGATGGGGTTCCGACAAAACTCTCAAAGGGACAAACACGAAGTCTGCCAGCAAAAGTCATAGGTCAAAGAACGGCAGTCGTTTAGGTCGGGCCGTGAAGGAAGACTTTCAGGCTTTAGGCCGCAACCTGAAGCAAAACGGCGTCAAAGGCCTATTCAACGGGAACAAGGCTCGGACCACCACCACACGAACAAATAAAGCGAGTGTTAAACAATCCCCCAGACCACCAAGCAGAAAAGCAAAACTCCTTGATGATGGTACACTTGCCCCGCGCAACCTCGGCAAACTGAATGGTGCCATTAACTCCAGTATAAATGCAAAACTCGCGCACATCGCGAACGGACAGTATGCGAAAGGTACGGGGCCGGTAAGCCTATCCGCTGGCCTTGCAGTAGCCGACGCAAATTTCAGTCATGTCATGGGTGAAGATAATGACTTGAGCTCTGAAGAAGTGAAGGAAATTGCTGCGGCGTATGATTATTTGGACTCGGCTTCAATGACGCTTGAGGAAGCTGAACAGGTTCTTGCCGATGAGGCGTCCACTCCCGGTACGATTGCACCTGAAGATTTGGAAACTGCACAAGCGGTGAAAGATGCGCACGACGTAACAACAGATGAGGACGGAAATAAGATAGGGCAACCGACGGACGATCAGTTGGCGGCTGCGGAGGCGGTGCATGACGCGGAGGCCAATTTGTTGGGACACTACAAAGGCGACTTTTCTGAGGACAGAATCGTCGCGGAGGAACAGCAAGACCGCGTCCTTGGCGCCGTCCGTGCCTCCAATCCCGATGAAGAATCGGTAAAATCCACGCTTGGCATTTCGGATGACGGAAGCAATTATGCGGACGGCCAGGAGGACGATGACGCTGATGGAGACTCGGAGGGAATAGATCAAACCCCGGATGAAGAGGCGGAAGACGAATTTGCAAGTAACGGATAAACGTAAAGTTAGATGCCGGAGAGCAAGGATTTAGATGTTATTTTCGACAGTACCAGCCTCCCGTTGGATGGAAACTGATCCACTAGTTGGGTGGCACTGTCACCACTTTGGGGCCACCTAAAACAAAACTTACGCGAAACTATTTGGTCCGCTTTGGGCTCGGAGCAGACGTTCGCAGAATTCATTGAATGTCTGCTACGCGGACAACGTTGCGTTCACTGGGTGGCAAGGCCGGTTCGTGATATGATTGGCCGCACTCGACATACTTTGAGGAGAATTGCACCATGGGAGGAAAGGTCTGTGCAATCATCGGATTTGGCCCAGGCCTTGGGACCGCTTACGCCGAAACCTTCAACCAAGCTGGATACAGTCTTGGTCTGCTAAGCAGGTCGGGAGCGAAGTTTAACGGAGCGGAAGCGAGCAATACATCGGTTCGAGCCTACAAATGCGATGCGGGCAACCCTGATAATCTCAAGAGGGCTCTGACATCCGTTCAAAGCGATTTTGGTCCCATCGACGTCGTAATTTATAACGCAGACATCGCCCAGTTTGGAGCTCTGGATGATGTTTCAGAACTCCAGTTCGAACAAAGTTGGCGTGTTGGAGCACTGGGTCTCTTCGCCGCCGCCAAGGCTTTGGGGCCTCAAATGTCCAAACGTGGCTCCGGTGCAATCATCGTATCTGGTGCCACTGCAGCGCTCCGGGGGAACGTCTGGACGACAGCATTCGCTCCCTCAAAGTCCGCCCAACGCACATTGGCGAACGCGCTTGCCAAGCAACTGGGTCCGAAAGGCGTGCACGTTGCCTATTTGGTCATCGACGGCGTGATCGACACGGAAGACACCCGAGCGAACTTCGCTCCAAACGAGCCTGACGAGTTCTTTATCGAACCCCAACGCATTGCGGAAACGGCGTTGATGCTTGCGCATCAAGACAAATCAGCTTGGACGTTCGAACTCGATATTCGGCCATTCGGCGAGAAGTGGTAAAGGTACGGGCGATCCATTGGCTGCTTAGCGGATGAAGCCGCCGTTCAGTAACATTTGAGAGCGGTTGGTGGTCGTTCTCGTTTATCGGTCTAGCAAAAACAGGCTGCTCTGTTCATTTGACCAAGGGACCATGTAAGGCGTTGTGCCAGTCGATATCGTGTTCTGTGATGCCCATTTCACGCCGTTCAACCCGGGTCAACCGCGTGGGATCTAGTCGCGGAGCAAACAATGATCTGAAACTAGATTTGATCTTCTCTCGGACCGAATTTGGGCTCTTTGAGCAGGAGATCGCGGGTTCAAATTGTGATGTGAACTCATGTGTATCTGCATATTTCATGGTATGCTCCATCTTTGGCCGCTCCCATAAAATCTCAGCATACGGCTCATCAGACAAACGCCGTTTCTTGACACGGATTGTTCCAAAAAGTCACAATGCGCCATGCCAAGAAACCTGCCGCCTTTAAATCCTCTTCGTGCCTTTGAAGCCGCAGGAAGGTTGGGTAGCTTTACGCGCGCAGCCGATGAACTAAGCGTGTCGCATTCAGCGATTTCCCGCCACATACGTGGGTTGGAAAAACGGCTGAATGTACATCTGTTCCGAACACAAAAATCTGGTGTCGCACTCACGGAGCAAGGGCAAAATTACTTGGCTCAGATTACGCCTGCTCTTGATCGAATTGCCGAGGCGACGGACGCATTGACCTCCGAACCCAAAGGTGTTGTCACAATGACAACAGAGAGTGCAGTGGCACAAAAATGGCTAGTACCAAGACTGCCAAGTTTAAAAGCGGCGCACCCCGACATAGAGTTGAACATCTCGATAACAACGGATGTTATGGACATTGAGGCGCATGATTTTGACTTGGGCTTGAGATATCTGCGCGTCGACCCACCCGAAGGGTACGACCTGTTGTTCCCATCTCTCGTCAGTGCCTTTGCTGCGCCGAGCTTTGCCCCGGGCACAGGCTCTGATTTGGATCTTGCAGCACTGGCGTCAGGGCCGCTGATAGAGGAGGCAACGTTCCGCCTGTGGCCGGAATGGTTTCGCAAATCTGGCTTGAAAGAGGTTCCGGTTCTTAATCTGCCAAAACCCTTGGGGGCTCTCCTGTCAATCCAATCCGCGGTTGCGGGGTTGGGTGCGGTTCTAATGGACCAGCACCTATGTCAAACTGAGGAAAAAGCAGGAACGTTGGTACGCCTGAATGACATAGAGCTTCATTTCGGTGGCTATTACCTAGCAACGAACCAACGCGCGGGAAGACGCAGAGCTGTCCGCGCCGTTCGCAAATGGCTACTGCAGGAAACACTCTCAGGACATACGAGAGTAAATAGCGAGTCGAGTGCAATTCTCGCCTCGAAAGCAGGCGAAACTTAGTGGTTGCTATGGGCTCGGTGCGGACATCTGAGCATTTTTGTCGGATGTCCGCTTAGGATTGGATAGCAGACCCAACCCTACAAGGCGCCAACGTCTGCCTTGCGGACAAAGCCACCATTTGATCAATGACCGCTTTCCAGAAGTGCGCTTCGTTCGCGGGCTTAGCGTATTTGTTGGATCGTTTGAAAGCTGCGGGGGCCGTATCAGCCCATATCCGAAACGCCCGTGAGAAGCCTGTTGAGTCGGTATGGCCGAGTCTTTACGCTTTTCGCGGCGTTGAAGTCCCACGGAAAAACGCCGGATATCCGAAGCGAGCCAACGCCTGCAGTAAGTTGGGACTTGCGTCGTCGCTTATGAATCTTGGAGCGGTAATCTTTAGCTTAACGATCAGTCAGAGTTGCATATCTGATTGCGTTTCTTGAATTCATTCGGAGTCATCCCGGTCCATCGCTTGAAACTCCTGTGAAAACTGGGTTGGTCCAGAAGCCCAACACTTTCACCAATTTCTTTTATCGAAAGTTGGCTGTTTACAAGCAATGTCTTCGCTCGCTTCGCCCGACATTTTTCCAGTTCTGCTTTGAAGCTTGTACCATTGGCTCGGAAGGTGCGTTTCAAACGGTCGGGGCTTTGCGAATACAACTCGGCAAACCAGTTCAGGGTGGCAGGTTGCTTGTCGAGATGCAGTTCAAGCAAATCGCGGGTTTGCTGAAGAAAGTCGTCGGCGCCTGTGACGTTCTCCGGGAGATTCTGGCTTTGCCCACCCCCGGACCGAAGCAGCAACCAGTTCGCTGGAAACTCGATGCGAGCGCCCAAGCGATTGGTCTGGCGTACCGAAATCTCCTTTTTCTGCCAATCAGGTATGCAATCAGGTTTGCAAACCCAGAAATGTAGCTTTTTGGAATCCCAGTCGGGGCCGCAGACGGATCGAACTAGTCGAACCATAAATCCCAGATAATAGCCGTCGACTTGGCCAGGTGGAGAAGATGGCTTGAATGTGCGTTTTGCATCTAACCTGGCGACATGACCGTCGGTCTCGAGATTGTAGGTCGCCATGGACGAAATCCTGCCCACGTCCACAACTAGCGATATCAAAAGGTCACCGAGCGACGCGCTTTGAGTTTCAAGGATCGACAGGTTGGGCAATGTCTTGAGAGCCGCATTCGCACCGACGTCAAACCCCAAATGCGGGTTACTCAATGCCTTCGCGAAATTGTCGATCAGATCGTACCAATGCTGCCCTGCCATGAACGCTTCGCCGCGCTGCACGTCCTTCAGACTGAGGCCGGATGGCTCAAGAAATTTGTCAACTTCAAGGCCATGGCTGAGGGCAAGGGACACAAAAGGTTGCGCCATCGAGCATTCAACAGTTGGGAGTTTCATTTGTCGACCCGAACACTCACAGTTTAATTTTTTCATTCGCATTTTCGAGCATTTTTTTATGCATTTCAACCACAATGCGAATGACAGTCTGAGCGCCACACGCAAAGATACAATCGTGCAGAGCAGTGCATTGCCACGAAGGAACTCCAAAATGTTCAAAAGTTTAACGGTCGCCACTTTTCTTTCAGCGGTCGCAACATATTCATTTGCTCAAGAGGAAAGCTTTCCGATCCTCTTCACCAACGTGCATGTCTTTGACGGCGTGAACGAAGAGCGGATCGAAAATGCCAATGTTCTGGTGGTTGACAACCTGATTGCCGAAGTTTCGACCGAGCCTCTGGCTGTAGCGAATGTCCAGATCATCGACGGCGGTGGGCGCACGTTGATGCCGGGTATGCATGACCAGCACGTGCATCTTACAGTATTCAATCCGCTCAGCGACGGGTTACGCCAGAATATCACGCCCTTTCATCTTGGCGGCGTCGCCACGATCCGGTCCCAGCGCATTCTCATGAACGGGTTCACAACCGTGCGCGACCTTGGAGGACCGGCCAAATCCATCGCCCGCATAATTGACACCGGAATGTTTCCGGGCCCACGTATCTATTCCTCGGAAGCGTTTATCACCCAGACATCCGGCCATGCTGATTTCCGCAAACTAAACGACCGGCATCCCACATTGTCGGGTCAGGGGCCGTCGCATTGGGTCGAAACGGACATGAGCTTTATCGCCGACGGACCTGAGCAAATCCGAATGGCTGTGCGTGAAAACCTGCGTCGCGGGGCAACCCAGATCAAGATCATGGTCAGCGGCGGGGTTACGTCAGAGTTCGATCCGCTGCACTCACTTCAGTATCAGGCTGACGAGATTCAGATGGCGGTCAAAACGGCCGCGCAGTGGGGCACCTATGTCACCTGCCATGTGTTCACCGAACAGGCGATCCGCAACTGCATCGACAATGGTGCCAAGACGATTGAACACATCCCGTTCCTAACCAAGGAGGCTGCCGAGATCATGGTCGAAAAGCAGATCATGTTCGCGACGGCGGTGGCCCCGGTCTACTCGGTGACCACCGAACAAGCGGAAGCCTTTTACACGCCAGCGTCCTTCGTGAAATGGAAAAGTGTGCGGGATGCTGCGGCCAATATGATCGAAGTGATCCAGACGACGCCGGGCATGATTGATCTCTACACACTGGGCACAGACCTTGTGAACAACTGGGATCAGACGCTTGAGCAGGACAAGAAGATGAACGACGAAATCGGATATCTGCACGAAGCGGGTTTCAGCGCATATGACATTCTGCGCATCGCAACGTCGAACGGCGCCCGCATGAACCAACTGACCGGCTTGAACAACCCGTATCAAGACGGCCCCCTCGGCGTGGTCGAGGAAGGTGCCTATGCCGATCTTCTGCTGGTCGATGGCAACCCGCTGGAGGACATCCTGCTGCTGGCCGAGCCGGACGCCAATCTGAAAATCATCATGAAAAACGGCGTGATTTACAAGAATACACTCGATTGAGTGTCGCGCGGGGTGAATTAACCTCGGCACCCCGCGCACCCCGATAGCGGAAGGGAAAGGAAGCCTATGAAATACCTCGGCAAATCTACAATGATGGCGAGCGCACTGGCTCTCACAACAAGCGCGTCTTTTGCACAAGAGGCCACAGGTGACATCCCCCCTGTCACACTCTTCAAGAATGTGATGGTTTTTGATGGAGTGAATGACGGACTCAAGGACGTCGACGTGCTCGTGGTAGGCAACAAGATTCACAAGATTGACGCTGACATTCCTGAGGGCGGGAAGTGGGAAGTCGATGTGCGCACCGGGGGATCCAAGCGGTTGCCTGATCCAGTCGGCGGCATCGACGGCTACTCCTTCACCGTTCAAACGGAACGCGGCATCGAGACCAAAGAAGTGGATGTGACCGTCATTGACGGAGACGGTCGTACGCTCATGCCTGGGCTTATCGACAGCCATGTGCATGTGAACATGTACAAGAACGGGACTATCCCGGGGCTTCAGGACACCACATGGGAAGAGATTGGCGCACGTGCTGCCGCATTCGCGCAGGAAATGTTGGCGATGGGCTTTACAACGGTTCGCGATATGTGCGGCGCTCATGGTGGGCTGAGAGCGGTTATTGATGAAGGATCACTTCCCGGCCCAAGAATTTATTCCTCCGGCGCATGCCTTAGCCAAACGGGCGGACACGGCGACTGGGGTATCGCTGGTCAGCGCAAGAACGAGAGCAATCTTGAGCGACTGGAGATCACCAGATTGGTGGACGGGCCCGCCGAGGTGCTTCAGGGTGCGAGGAGGAATTTTGCTTTAGGGGCAAACTATCTCAAGATCATGGTCAGCGGTGGCGTGACATCGATCAAGGACCCGATATATCAGTCTGCTTTCACAAACGAAGAGATTTCTGCTGCAGTAGAGGTTGCAGGCGATATGGACTCATACGTCGCTATGCACGTATTTATGGACAGCGACCTGTCCCGTGCGCTCGATCTTGGTGTCAAAGTGGTAGACCACGGCCTGACCATTACCGAACCGACGATGCAGAAGCTGGTCGAAAAAGAGGCGTTCTTTTCGCCCAACCTGACTGCGCTTGCGCCCGAAGCTCTGGAACACCCGATGCATCAGGACCCGACTTTCCCGCCGACGGCGAAGTTTCTGTGGTTGCGGGAAAACAGCAAGCAGCTGATGGATCTTGTAAAAAAATACAAGCCGAAGATGGTGTTCGATTCCGATTACGTGCTTCTCACGGGTGTCCCTTATCGCCAGTCAATGGATTTTACGAAGGCGTTTGTCGCGCGTGAGTTTGGCAACCTCTGGGCATTGCAGATGATGACCTCAAATGGTGGCGAACTGGCGGCGCTGACCGGGCGAGGAAACCCTTACCCTGAAGGCAAGCTTGGTGTGATCGAAGAAGGCGCCTACGCCGACATTCTGATCGTAGACGGGAACCCACTTGAAGACATCTCGGCCATCGGCGCGGTGGACACATGGTTTGATGCGCCGCCACGCGGGCAGGATGTCCCAAGCATTCGAATGATCATGAAAGACGGCGTGATCTACAAGAACACGCTGGAGTGATAAGCAGAGGTTTTTTGTACTCTGCCTATGCCTGCGCCGGATCGCGCCTTTTTTGGCGCGAGCATCCAAACAGTAGCCTGTTTCGTCTCGCCGCAGGCTCAGCATTGAAAGGACGCACAATGAAACATCTTATGCTGGGCGCTCTTCTGGCGGGATACGCCACATTGGTCAATGCAGAAGACAGCCAAAACATGCGCACATTTCTCTTCATCGGCACGTCCAACAGTGCCGCGTGGGAAATGCAGATCGCAAATCCAGGTGATCGCGCAGCTAGCGTCAAAGGTGGAATTGAGGCGCTTGGCGGGGAGCTTCTCAGTTACTACTGGGGCCTCGGAAACGGGAAAAACTACATCACCGTTTCGCTACCTGACGATCCCACGTTCATTCAGGCGTTTTACGTCAGCCGTCTTGGGGATGGGCTGCTCGATGACTACCAGATGATCGAACTGATGAGCAGCGCGGACATGGCCGAAGCGTTGTCCCGCGTACCTGAGATCAAAGCGCAGGATGATCTGAAGTAACGGGTCGTGAAAAAGGAGATGAAAGCATGAAAAAGGTTACCAAACTTGCTCTTGCAGCGGTGGTTTTGAGCGGTCCGGTTTTTGCACAAGCACCGCCAAGCGAAGAGGAAATCGCCGCGCGTATCGAGAAACTTGTGGAAATGGCTGATCCCCGCGGGGATGAGGCGAGGCAGGGCGATTTGGCATATCGGGAGCGGTATGTCGACGCCCTAATGATCGATGCGCTTGCGGTCGGCTCGCCCGGGTTCGAGAGTATCGACTTCCTGCTCAAGGATTGGGAGAGCCTTGCCAATCATTACGAGGAGTATGGATACGCTGCGTTCAGCACAACGATATCCAACGGCTCCGAAGGTGCTCTCGCCGTTCTCGAACGGATTGATGTCATGAAGGCGTGGATTGACGAAAACTCTGACCGTTTCACGCTGGCGACGACAGTTCAGGATTTGATTGATGCCAAGGAGGCAGGCGTTGTTGCTGTGATGCTGAACTCGCAAAGCATGGATATGCTCGACGAGGATATCGCGAACGTTCAGCGTTATTGGGATCTCGGAATCCGCCAGATGAATTTTTCGTACAATCAAACCGGCCCCTATTCTGCTGGTATGGTCGACAATGACCCCTTGGCGAGTGACATGGGCGTTACCGAGCTGGGCGCAGCTGTGGTCGCCGAGATGAACCGTGTTGGCATGATCGTCGATTGCTCACACTCTTCATGGGAAACTTGCATAGAAGCAGCAGAGCTTACCACCAAGCCGATGATGATTTCGCATAGCAACTCGTACGCGTTGTACGAGAACCTTCGAAATGTATCGGATGAAGCAATCCGAGCCGTCGCTGCTACCGGTGGCGTTGTATGCGTGAATTTCCTTGGTGGCTTTCTGAATGGGCAAGTTCAGGCTACGCCGGAGGCCATTGCCAAGCATATCAACTACATCGGTCAACTTGTCGGAAAACAGGCAACCTGCTTCGGCGTCGATTATGTCGAGAACTATGCCGTCGCACTTGGTCCAATTATTGGGAATCCCGAAAAGTACCCGCCGGAACAGGGATATGGTCTGCCAACTCAGATGGCCCCGCCCGCCGACGCATGGGCGGTTTCCCGAGTTCTGGAGGAACAGCACGGTTGGAGCGAGAGCGAAATCCGCGGATTGATGGGTGGCAATCTGATGCGCCTTTATGAAGCGAATTGGGGAGAGTAGGTCGCTTTGAAAATATGCCGCGCACGGGCCGGTTGATTCGTGAATGACCCGCTGCCGCCCTAAACGAAGGACGAGTATGACCAAGAAGCACATCAAAATAGTTGCTTTCTTATTTGCCGGTGCCATCGCTTCGGGAGCGTCAGCCCAAGAAAACAGCACGGTACGGCAGTTGGAGGCGGCTGCCACCGCATCGCTTGGGGGGCCAGCGTCGGCTCAGGCGCAATTAGAGCAGGACAGGCTCCGGCGTCTTGAGGATTCCAGATTGCCGGGGCTGGATCGGTTTTTCGATCCCCTCGAACAGTCGCGCGAGGCTTTTGCCAAACGCACTGGGTTGAATTTGTCCTTCGACTACCAAGCGCTCTACCAGAAGTCTTCAGACAGCCTGAGTGGCACCGACGAGGCCGCTTCGGGGCAGGCGCGGATCATTGGCAACTGGGAATTGCTGAATCGTGGGACCGACAATGCAGGCAGTTTCGTCTTTATCCTCGAAAACCGTCATCGTTTGGGCACGGATATCGCGCCGGGCAGTCTCGCGGGCGAAATTGGGTATCTCGGTGTCACGGCAACGACATTCAGCGACACGGACTCTACACTGTCGGTCGCGTATTGGTCGCAGGCCCTGTCCGGGATCAACGGAGGCTTCGTGGCCGGTCGCATTGACCCCGGCGACTATTCCGATATCCTTGGCTACGTAAACCCGCGCACGACTTTTTCGAATTTTTCAATTCTGTTCAGTCCAGTCCTTCCCATTCCCGATCCTGGCTTTGGCGTTGCTGGCGGAGGTTACTTTACAGATCAGATCTATGCGCTTGGCTTGGTCAGCGATGCCAATGGATCATTGACGGATGTAGACTGGTTTCCCGGCGGTTCGGAGTTTTTCACCTACGGTGAGATCGGCTGGACGCCTGCCAGAGACCAGCGATACCTCACCAATGTTCATCTCGGTGTATTCCATGTGGATGACAGAGATGACGCTGGTGTGCCCAGCAGTCACGGAGCGATGCTGTCAGGCAATGTGACCCTTGACGAAAGCATTATGCTGTTCGGTCGCCTTGGCTGGTCCGACGGCGATGCCCCGATTGCCAGACGTGCGGTCAACGCCGGGGTCATGTGGCGCCCCGGGTTTTATGACGACTTGATCGGGTTTGGCGTGACGGTCGCCGACCCATCCGATCAAAACCTTGACACGCAAACCACCGTCGAAGCGTTTTATCGCTTAGATATTTCCGACAACCTCGCGCTTACGGCAGATGTCCAGTATCTGAACAATCCCGGCTTCACCGATGATGATCCTCTGGTGTTCGGGCTGAGGTTGAGATTCAACTTATAAGACAGAAAAAACACGAAACCTCATCCTCATACTTGGTATTCTGTAGGCCAGCTTCCGCTGATTAACCCGCCCGTCAAGTCAATGCAGAGTTGCAGGCTAATTATGATTGGAAGGCTTCTCTGACAAAGTTGAAAACTCCGTTTTCGAGAAGCTTGTCACAGTTTTAGCAACACAGGTTCGCGTTGAAAGCCGAATGTAGCGTAACTCCCTTTCGAAACCCGGTGCTCAAAACCACAACCGTAGCCCGAGTTCAGTGAGAGAGAGGGCAAAGCAGACGTTCGCAACCTATCCTCCAGCGGCAAGTTTGGGCTCAATGCGGTCGTTTGCTGCAACTCGCTTTAACGTCTACTTTGCGGAGATAGTGTTGAAAAAGTCCGTTGATTGGTTTGCCTGTCGCTGATTCACTCGATTTTGAGAGTGGAGGTGCGGTGATGATGGGACC
>NZ_JBQGAN010000046.1:0-14817 GCF_056542865.1 Ruegeria sp. AA6 | reverse complement strand
AAAAGAAGGGCAAAGATGGACGACTTTTACGCCGCCCGCAGCAGGGTTATCCCGCCGCTACCGTGGTCGACTTTCTCACCGCCGTTCTCATGGATTTATCGCAGACTTTTAAGACACCATTCATCAACTTTGATTTGCGGATAGCGCCTGATTAATTGAATTTTTTGCGTTCGTACCGTGCTTCCATCATGATGGCTGAAAGATGTGGATTCTCCGGTCCTTTAGTGACTAGATGGGAAACCTGTCTCAAGCTCTACTCAGACAACAAAGCGCCGCCCAGGTCAAAATGCTTCGGGAACATTGCCCGCAGAAAACGAAAAACGATTCTCATCGCTTCGTCGCGGTCAAATGAATCCGGGTGGAGTAGGTAATCGGTCCACATGCCTTCCAGCATTGCGAGTGTGCCGTGTGTAGCGTCCCTAGCAACTTGATTAGGGTGTTCGGCTCCGGCTTCTTTCGCAATTCGAGCGAAAGCGTTGAAAACCAGATTACGAAGCTTGGCGTCGCGGGTATCTGAAAACGCAGCGATTGCTGCTCTATTTCGGGCCTCGCCTCGAAACGCGTACCAAATGGAAACGTTTTTCTCATTGAGAATGGCTTCACTCAAGTCGCCCCGAACAATCATCTCAATATGTTCCTGTCCGGTTTGTCCGGTCGTTTCCAACAGGTCGTAAATGCCATTGTAGTATTGTTCGGATGAGTAGCGCGCGGCCTCGTCAACCAAATTGTCTTTGCCGCCAAAATGAAGGTGAATCATGCCGCGGGACAGCTCGGCACGTTGGATGATTTCGCTGACGGAGGTCTCGGAAATCCCTTTCTCTGCGACCGAGTCGAGTACTGCCTCGATCAGGGAAAGGCGGTTTCGCTCGCGAATTTCTTGTCGTCTTCCAGTCATTGAATCAGGCGGCTCTGTTTGTTTTCAGTCTCTTGCGGTGCCTTCTAGCGGCCAGTGTGAAATTGGTCATCCCCGGTTGCGAAATTATCAGTTGACACAACTAGTCCAAAAATTCCAGATTTAAATGGACGATTGTCCATTTTTTGATCGACATGGTCGCGCCACCAAAAACTAAGTTCAGCAGGGAAGCATGGCCGGAGTACTACGAAGTGAAACGGGCAAGGGTCTGGCACTGAGCGCGCCTGCGACGCTCTACGTCGGTCTGCTTGTCGCCGTGCCGCTTTGCATTCTCGTCGCCTACAGTTTTTGGACCCAGACCTATGTCGAGATCGACCGGACCTTGACTTGGGCGAACTACCAAGAGGCCTTTACCGACCCATTGGTTCGACATCTAATGATCCGTTCGGTCGCAATTGCAGGTGCGGTGACATTGGCAACGGTTTGTCTGGCCTATCCGATTGCCTACTTCATCGCTTTTCGGACACAGAAGAAGACCCTCTGGTTGTTGCTGATCACTATTCCCTTTTGGAGCAGCTACCTTCTGCGCGTGTTCAGCTGGAAACTAATTCTTGGCTTCAACGGGGTGTTGAACTCGGCCCTGATTTCACTTGGTTTGATACAAGAGCCGCTGACATTCCTGCTCTACAACGAATTCGCTGTTGTCCTTACGCTCGCCCACGCTTGGGCACCGTTTGCTATCCTGCCGATCTATGTGTCGCTGCAAAAGATCGACCGCAGCTTGTTGGAGGCCGCGACCGATCTGGGGTGCAACAAACTGGAAAGATTTGTCCGCGTGACATTGCCCCTGACCGTGCCGGGGATCATTGCGGCCTGTCTGATCATCTTCATCCCAACGGTCGGCGACTACGTCACTCCGGCCTTAGTCGGTGGATCACAAGGCAAAATGGTGGCGAACTTGATCCAGGTGCAGTTTGGCGCTGCCAATAACTGGCCGTTGGGTGCAACCCTGTCTCTTCTTGCCATGCTTTCAGTCGGCTGCGTCGCAATCCTGTTCGTGGTGGTCGTCACCGCTTTGGGCCGGAGGATCAGATGACCCAATCATTTCGTATCTCGTGGTTGCTGGTTTATGCGATTGCCTATCTGGTGTTTCTCTACTTACCGGTTTTGCTATTGCCACTGTTCTCGTTCAACGACGGAACAATCGTAGCCTTCCCACTAAAGGGGTTCACGTTGAAGTGGTACGCGCAGTTGGGGCAGCAGGACACGTTACTACAAGCAATGGTAAATTCGCTGATCGTCGGCAGCGTCACTGCCCTGATGGCAACATCTCTGGGTCTCTTCGCAGCTCGTGCTTACGTTCGGTATCGTTTCACGGGGCGCGAGCTGTCTGAGGGACTGGTCATGCTTCCGCTGGTCATTCCCGGCATCATCGTTGCCAGTTCGATGCTGGTTTTGTTCATCAGCATCGGGCTGAAACCATCGCTGACCACCGTGATCCTTGGGCATGTGTTCGTGGCTCTGCCCTTTTCTGTGTCGATTATGAAATCTGCATTTGACGATTTCGACCAGTCCTTGGAGGAGGCCGCGTTCGACCTTGGTGAAAGCGTCGTGGGTACGTTTCGGCGTGTTACCTTGCCAATCGTCGCGCCGGGTATCATCGCAAGCCTTTTGGTCACGTTTACGGTGTCTTTTGACGAGTTCGTCCTGGCCTTTTTCCTGTCCGGAAACAGCCCGACGCTGCCTGTCTATATCTGGAGCCAGATCCGCTTTCCGGCAAAACTGCCCAACACGCTGGCGCTTGGATCGCTGCTTTTGCTGTCTTCGGTCTTGCTGTTGTTGATTGCCGAATACTTCCGCCGCCGTTCCATCCAATCCTCCGATTGAAGCCAAAGGAAACGATTAAGATGAGCGAACAGAACATCATCGAAATTCAGGGCGTCGAAAAACGCTTTGGTACTTTTGTGGCGGTGTCTGATCTGAACCTAACCTTGAAAGAGGGTGAGTTCTTTTCGCTGCTTGGGCCGTCGGGCTGCGGTAAGACAACAGCCTTGCGCATAATTGCGGGTTTTCAAGATCACGAAGAAGGCGAGATCTGGATCGATGGTCGAACGATGGGGGACGTGCCTGCCAACAAGCGCCCCACTAATATGGTGTTCCAAAGCTATGCGATCTTTCCGCACCTGAATGTCGGTGACAATGTCGGGTTCGGATTGCGCAAGACAAGACTCTCGCGAAACGAAATCAAGGAACGCGTTGCCGAGGCGCTTGAGATGGTTGAATTGGGCGGCCTGCAGGACCGTAAGGCCAACGAGCTGTCGGGAGGTCAGCGGCAACGAGTAGCGCTCGCCCGCGCGCTCGTCATGCGACCCAAGGTTTTACTGCTAGATGAGCCTTTATCTGCGTTGGACAAAAATCTGCGCGAAGCGATGCAATTGGAAATGCGCCGTCTTCAGCAGAAGCTTGGAATAACTTTTGTAATGGTCACGCATGACCAATACGAGGCGATGACCATGTCCGACCGTATAGGCGTCATGTTTGCGGGGCAGCTCAAGCAGGTGGATAAGCCAGAGGTCCTGTATTCCCAACCGTGTAACCGGGAAGTGGCTTCTTTCATCGGTGGAATGAACTTTCTGGATGCCGAAGTGACTGCAGAGAATGCTGAAACGCTTGAAGTCAACGTTAAGGGCTTAGGGAAGATGGAAATCGGGGTGAACCCCAACGTCCAGGTGCATGACAAGGAACTTCTTGTCGGCGTTCGTCCTGAGCAATTGGAAATCAGTGCGGAAAAGCCGGATGGGTACGATGCTCTTGTTCAGGGCGAGGTTTCGGACGTCGCCTTTTATGGAGAGAGTGTCCACTATTATGTGCGCGTCGATGGTCTGAAAGACAGTATCGCCGTCGCAGTACCAAACTACTTTCACACGGTCGATCACACGCGCGGCGATACCGTCTGGCTTGGCGTTCAAAGCGCCTCGGTGATTGACTTGGGTAAACGTGAATCTTTGGGAGGAGACAAATGAGTAAAACAGCATCACTTATGGCAGCAGTAGTTGCCACCTTTGCCGCCAGCCAAACTCTGGCGAACGCCGCTGATCTGACCGTTTTTGACTGGTCCGGATATGAGGATCAGGGTTTCTACGGCGACTATGTCGAAAAGTACGGCGGTGCGCCTAGCTACACCTATTTTGGCAGCGTGGAAGAAGCGTTCACAAAGCTTCAGTCCGGTTTTGAAGCTGATTTGGCCCATCCCTGCACAGATGCCCTGAGAAAGTGGGTAGCAGCAGACATGATCAAGCCGATTGACACCAGCAAGCTGGAAAACTGGGACAAGCTGATGCCCAAGATCAAAGAGGTCGATGGCATCACCATTGATGGGCAGACCTACATGGTTCCGTTCGAATGGGGCAATACTGGTCTTATCTATCGAACCGATATGATTTCGGCAGATGATGTTTCGCTGCAATTGCTTGCCGATCCTGCATATCAGGGCAAAGTCGCCATTCCGGACGCCGCTTCCAGTGCCTTTGCAATGGCGGCATTGGCAACTGGCGCCTCCAGCTATACCGATATGAGTGACGAGGAATTCCAAAAAGCGGCGGACTACCTGCGCGCGATTCATCCGAACGTGCGCTTTTATTGGTCTGACGCAGGCCAACTGGATCAGGCAATTGCCAGCGGTGAGGTCACGCTGGGTTGGGGATGGAACCAATCGGAACTGAACCTGATCTGGAACGAAACGCCAGCGGTCATGATGCGTGATGTAGACAAAGGTATCGCGACTTGGGTCTGCGGCTATGTGCATCTGAAATCTGCCAAGCAGTCGGATGAGCAAGTCTATGACATGCTGAACGCGCTCAGCTCTGCGGCAAGCGGTAAATACATTATTGAAAGCTGGGGTTACGCCCACGCCAACGAAGACGCTTTTGCACAGGCAGACCCAGAGCTGATCGAAACCTACGGGTTTTCGGATGTGGACAGCTTCTTTGAAGGCAGCCTGTTCTTTGACGCTGTTAACCCCGAGCTGGAGGCCAAGATGTTGAAGGAATTCGAGCGCATCAAAGCTGGCTTCTAAGGGCACTCTTACAACACAGCCGGGAATGGTGGGGATGTAGAAGTCCTTCCATTCCCACGAACCAAATTCCAATTTACTTGGAGGAAGCGCGGCAATGTCAGGCGCTGACGTATATTCTGTTCTCTTCGAACCGGTCAAGATCGGGCCAGTAACGGCTCGAAACCGGTTCTACCAAGTGCCCCACTGCAATGGTTTGGGTCATTTGCGACCTCAGGCCGAAGCTGCCATGCGGGCGATGAAAGCTGAGGGCGGTTGGGCGGTGGTGTCCACTCAGGAGGCCGAGATTCATCCGACTTCAGATTTGTCTCCTTATTCTGAAAACCGAATTTGGGACGATCAGGATATTCCTGCCCTGCGTCTGATAACCAACTCAATTCATGAGAAGGGCTCGCTCGCGGCAATCCAATTGGCGCATAACGGGCACCATGCCCAAAACCACCTGACCCGAGCGCCTCTGCTGGCCCCATCAGAACTTGTCTTGCAGACTCCATACCCGAAACAGGCAAGGGCAATGGACAAGGCTGACATTCGAGAATTTCGCAAGTGGCATCGCGCGGCGGCTCGTCGCTCGCGCGAAGCCGGGTTCGACATTGTGTATGTCTATGCGGGGCATCACATGACATTGCCTCATCATTTTCTGCTGCCACAGTTCAATGATCGGACGGATGAATATGGAGGTTCGTTGGAGAACCGGGTGCGACTGACTCGCGAGCTTCTGGAAGAAACCAAGGAAGAGGTTGGAGATGATTGCGCCATTGCCCTTCGGTTTGCGGTTGATGAAATGCTCGGGTCAGAGGGTATGCAAGCGCAGGAAGAAGGCCGTGCAGTAGTCGAATTGCTGGCCCAGCTTCCAGACCTTTGGGATGTTAATGTGGCGGATTGGAGCAACGACTCTGCGACGACTCGGTTCGAGCCCCGCGACGGCTTTCAGACCTCATATATCGAGTTCGTGAAACAGGTGACTTCTAAGCCTGTTGTGGGCGTCGGGCGTCTTACGTCGCCGGACTTGATGGCGTCACTGGTCAGGAAGGGCATCCTTGATTTTATCGGCGCGGCGCGACCATCCATCGCCGATCCGTTTCTGCCCAACAAAATTAGGGAAGATCGCATCGAAGAAATACGTGAATGTATCGGTTGCAATATCTGTGTTTCATCCGACTCTCTAGGCGTCCCAATACGCTGCACCCAAAACCCGACTATGGGTGAAGAGTGGCGGAGGAAATGGCACCCTGAGATCATTGAGCGTCGGGTAAACGAGGAAGCCGCGCTTGTTGTCGGCAGCGGACCAGCCGGACTTGAATGCGCCATGCAATTGGCGCGGCGGGGCTACGAGGTAACTCTGGCGGAAGCAAAGCAAGAGTTCGGCGGCCGTGTGATGCAGGAAGCTGCCCTGACCGGGCTATCCGCTTGGAAGCGCGTGACAGATCACAGAATCTACGACCTGCAACAACGCGGGAACGTTCAACTGTTCACCGACAGCCGTTTGTCAGCCAGTGAGGTCATCGAGTTGGGTATACCGAACGTCTTTGTTGCAACTGGCGCAAAATGGCGGCGAGACGGGCGCGGGAAATCTGCATTTCACGGTGCACCAATCGGTTTAGGTTCTCAGATTTTCACTCCGGATGACATTGTGGCCGGAGTCATGCCGCAGGACGGCCCGATTGTGGTCTACGATGATGATCAAGCCTATCTCGGTGGAGTCTTGGCTGATCATTTGGCTCAGGTTGGGCGAGAGGTTGTCTTTGTAACGCCGGCCTCAATAGTTTCGCCGTTTACCGAATTGACGTTGGAGCAGACTAAAGTGCAACGCAGTCTGTTGGAAAAAGGCGTTCGTCTGAACCTGTCCCAGACCTTGGCCGGTGTCGCGCCCGGCCAGGCGACATTGCAGTGCGTCTACACGGGGCGAGAGAACTCCATTGAATGCAGCTCCGTGGTACTGGTGACGCAGCGAATGCGAGAAACCACTCTTTACGACGAGCTTTGCGGTTTGACAGCAAGTCCGCTGAAAACGTTGGAATTAATCGGAGATGCCGCAAACCCCGGCTTGATCGCGGATGCTGTATATTCGGGTCACATGGCTGCCCGGAATTTCGAACGTAACGCGGACGACATCGACCGTGAGTTCTTCCGCCGGGAAGTCATTTCCCTTGAATCTGCATGAGGTGCGCAATGCCAAAAGATGACCTGCAAGTAATGCGCGATTTGATGGACGCGCAACAGGAAGGGTTCGCCCTGCCTCGTCACTTCTATACGTCTCAAGCAGTATACGAGAACGATATCGGCGCGTTCTGGAACCGTAACTGGATCTGGGTCGGCCATGTTAGTCAGGTCGCAGAACCGGGGGACTATTTCCTGTTCGACTATGGGCCCGAGTCCATCATCATCGTTCGGGATCGCGAAGGTGAGGTGCGCGCGCATCTGAACGTTTGCCGCCACCGGGGATCGCGGGTTTGCATTGAACGGAAAGGCAAGGCACGCAATTTCATCTGCCCCTATCATGCGTGGACTTTTGATCTGAACGGCAAGCTACGAAACGGGCGTTCAATGGGGTCGAATTTCGACCCGGGCCAATACGGATTGTTCCCGGTTCAGGTGAAGATATTCCAAGGTCTGATTTTTGTCTGCGCAGCTGAAGACGCCCCGGCGCTAGATGCTGCGTTGGTGCAGTTGGCCCCACTGTCAAAACCATTCGAATTTGAAAACCTGAAGGTCGCTCATGAAGCCTCATACCCGGTTCCAGCAAATTGGAAACTGGCGTTGGAGAATTACCTGGAATGCTACCACTGCGCGCCGTCTCATCAGGACTATTCGCGCAGCCATTCGTTGAAAGACCCCGCTCAGGTTCTGGAGTTCAGCGGCGCACTTCATCAGCGGATGAAAGAAGCCGGAGTGCCCGTTGAGGAGCTGGACCTGACCGGAGATAACGCGCTCGCCCCGGGTGCAGATGTCTATTGGCGCCGCTACCCGCTGTTTCCCGGCTATTTGACCGGTAGTAAGGATGGCGCTTCGCTGGCGCCGCCTTTGGGTGAACTGAAAGGTCACGATGGCGGTGCCACCGATCTGGGGATCGGGACGCTGAACTACTTCCTTGTTTATGCAGATCACGTGGTTGGCTACCGGTTCGTCCCACGCGCGCTGCAGGAAACGGATATTCAGATCGTCTGGTATGTGCGCGGCGACGCAGAAGAGGGTCGTGACTACGATAAGGACGCGTTGATATGGCTCTGGCATGTCACGTCTCTTGATGATGAGCGGATCATCCGTCACAACCAAGAGGGCGTGAACTCCCACCGCTTCGTGCCGGGACCGCTGTCCGAGATGGAATGGAGTATTCCGGGTTTCTATCGAAATTACTTCAGCATGATCTGACACGCTCAGAATTCGGAGAAATACTATGACAGAATTAACGAAGCGCAGATCAAGACGGCGCGGGGGTGGGCGCGAAGCACGTGCAGCCGTGCGAACCAGCAACGTCGCTTCGCAAGCAATCTGGCCGGGCATTTCGGGGGGGCGCTACAAGCCCCTTTCAGATGCTGACATGTCAAATATTCACGAGGCCGCCCTTAGCATTCTGGAGCGTACGGGCGTCGGTGATCCAACGCAGGAAGTTCTTGATCTCGTGCTGCCTAAAGGGGCGACGGTGAACGAGCATGGTAGACTGTGCTTCCCTCGCGCGTTGATGGAAGATCTTTTGGCTAAGGCGGCCAGTGAGTTCTATGTCCATGCACGCGGATCGCGGGCCGGTAAGGATGACATGCACTGCACCAAAGACAAGGTGTACTATGCGAACTCCGGCACCGCTGTGACAACGTTTAATGCTGAAACTCGCAGTTACCGGCCGTCGACACTCAAAGACATTTACGATTTTACCCGGTTGGTTGACCGGCTCGACAACATCCACATGACCGGTGATACAGTTCTGGCAACGGATGTGCCGCAGGACTACGAGCACGACATGAGCATGCTCTACGCCATTCTGGCGGGTAGCGAAAAACCATCTTGTCTGACGTTCCGCACCCGAGAGCACATTCAGGACGCAATCCATCTTTTCGATCTGGCATCAGGCGGCGAGGGTAAATTCCTCGAGAAACCCTCGGTCATTTTTGGCGGTTGTCCCATAGTATCCCCGCTCCGGTTTGGGCGGGAAAACTTGGAGATCCTGATTGATACAGCGAAGATGGGGCTTGTCTGCGATTTGGCTGTTCCGCCACAAGCTGGGGCGACGTCGCCTGCGCCTCTGGCCGGGACTTTGGCGCAAGCCGTAGCCGAGACCCTATCTTGCGTCGCAATTGCCAATCTGATTAACCCGGGCACCCCCGTCGTCTTTGCAGCTTGGCCGTTTATTACTGATCTGCGAACTGGTTCATTCACGGGTGGCAGTGGTGAGCAGGCGTTGATATCCGCGGCAGCTATCCAAATGGGCAATTTCTACAACCTCCCGACCAGCGTCGGTTGCGGCATGACGGATTCCAAGATCCCTGACGCACAATACGGTCTGGAAAAGGCGTTAACTTTCGCATTGGCGGCCCATGCCGGGGCCAACAGGCTCTGCGAATTTGGCGGTATGCTTGGCAGCCTGATGGGCTGCAGCTTTGAGTCCATGGTCATCGACAACGAGGCAGCGGGCATGATCTCACGAACCCTGCGTGGTATCGAGGTGAGCGACGACACACTGTCGGTCGACGTCATCCACGAATGTGCAATTGATCCCGGTCATTTCCTCGGCAACACGCAGACCTTGCAATACATGGAGACTGAGTATGTCTATCCAACCCTGATGGATCGGGAGCTAACCGATACTTGGGAAAAAGCCGGTCGTCAGGATATGTTTGAACGGAGCCGGTCAGTCGTGAACGATATTCTGTCCAATCACTATCCAAACTATTTTGGCAGCAAGGCGGATGCGGAGGTTCGGTCCAAGTTCCCGATCAAATTGCCACCAGAGGTGATGCGGGCAGGGTAAACGCAGCGCACTTAAGCGAAGGTATCGCAACCATGAAAATTGCGATGGCGCGCCGAGGTGGTTCCTAAGGTTTAAACGTACCCTGCTGCTTTAGGTCTTCGGTTGCCAGCCGGATACCTTTTTCAAGGATGTCGAACATCTGGCTCAACTCACCTTCCGTAATGATCAGAGGTGGGGAAAACACGCACATGTTGATAATCGGCCGCAGGATCAACCCGTTCTCCTGACAATGATGATCAATCAGGGCGCCGACAGATTTATCTAGGTCCAGTGCATTATCTGCTTTTGCGTCTGCAACACATTCGACGCAGCCAACCAGCCCCATGCCGCGCGTATCACCGACGAGCGGCAAATCTGCCAGCGCCTGGAGGCGCTCTTCGAAGAGCGGCGTGATTGCACGGACATGTTCCAGAACGCCGTCGCGCTCCATGATTTCAATCGTCTTCAGGCCTGCCGCCGCGCTCACTGGATGGCCTGAGTAAGTGAAGCCGTTTGAAAACGTAGCGTTCTGTGCATTATTTCCGCTTACATCTGCAATCAGCCGGTCAGAGATGATACAAGCCCCCATGGGTACGTACCCAGACGTCATGCCTTTGGCGCAGGTTATGATGTCGGGCTTAATCCCAAAGACGTCTTCGGATGCAAACCAATGCCCAAGTCGCCCAAACCCGGTGACGACCTCGTCTGAAATGTAAAGGACATCGTACTTCCGGCAGATTTCAAGACAGCGCTGATGATACCCCCGCGGCGGCACGATGACGCCTCCAGAGCACAGGATCGGTTCTGCGATGAAAGCGGCGACTTTGTCTGCTCCAGTCTGCAGGATCATGTTTTCCAGATCCGCTATTTTTTCGTCCAGAAAATCGTCGACCGTCTGATCGGAGCGACGTGTATACGGATTCACATTCGGTAGGAAACGCGTCAGGTGACTTGCCTGGTCCAGCCAACCTTTGTCGCGCTCTTTTCCGGACACTGACGCCGCCAGATAAGTCGATCCGTGATAAGCTTTCTGTCGCGATATCACGATTTTCTTTTGAGGTTTTCCCAGCAGGTTATTGCGGAACTGTACAAATCGCAGCGCACTATCCACGGCCGTTGAACCACCGGTCGTGAAGAATACATGGTTCAAATCTCCCGGCGTTCTCTTGGCGATTTCATGTGCCAAACGGGCCGGAGTTGAGTTGGCGTTGTTGAAGGGCGAAAAATACGCCATCTCTTTCGCCTGCTGAGCCATAGCATCGGCAATCTCGGTGTTTCCATAGCCCAATTGAACGCACCACATGCCAGCAGGGCCGTCTATCAGGCGCTTTCCGTCCTCTGTGACGACATGAACGCCAAGTCCGCTTTCGGCAAAGGTTCGTTCATTTTGACCAAGGTGTGACATACCTTCCCACGGGTGCAGGAAATGTTCGTTGTCCCATTCTCGTATGGACTGAAAGTCGGAGTTGAAAAGGGTCATGCAGCACCTTAATGTAATATAGATCACAAAATGAACAAGCATTCATTCAATGTCAATCCTTGAACTGTCGTATTGCTAAATGCGAGAAGACAAAGGCGACTAACCCAGCGAAGGAGAAATAAGATTACTCTCGAGCGTGATACCCCAACCAATGCCCGAGATCTGGGTAAATTGCAGAACCGAAAGCTGCTGATCCAATCGGCTGCGGACGCCATTTATAGATACGGAATACGCGGAACAACTTCGGCAAGAATCCAAGAGTTGTCGGGACTATCGCAAGGGATGGTCAACCTACACTTTGGTTCCAAGGAAAAGCTGCTTCTTGCGGTGGCTGAGGAGTTGTCAGTCCGCTACGCGGAGCAGTGGAAGGCCATTGCAGTCCATCCAGAGTTAGACCCGGCAGACAAGCTAATCTCTATCATAAGAGCAGATTTCGACCCTTTGGTCCTTAATGCGCGGGACGTCGCGATCTGGTTTTCCTTTCGGGCTGAAGCGCTCTCAAACCCTCACATATTTCCTTTTATCGACTCGCGAGACAAAGGTTTCCGCGCGGTGATCCTGGAGTTGTTGGAACAAATAAAGCGCGAAGGCGAGTACGAGGATGTAAGCGCCAAACTTGCAACAGACGCGTTGGTTGCTTTGTTGGAAGGGCTTTGGACCGACTACCATTTGCACTCAGATATTTTCAAACCCTCGGAGGCTTTGAAGATCTGCCTGTTTGTGCTGCAGTCGATGTTTCCTAAACACTTTAAGCCGTCAGAGATTGACGAGAGGTGCTGTAGCACTGGTTAGGGTCGCCGTTGCAAACAGGATCAGGACAACGGCCAACAATTCTACCGAAGTTAACCGCCGGAAAATAATTGACACGCCGCGCTTCTCAGCCCTGAGAGCCGGAACAAGCCGCAGCTTGTTCAGCGCCGCTACGTCAAGAAGCATTCTGAAAACCATTTGTTTCATCATATCGAACTTTTTGGCTGTTCAGAACTCAGGCTGCCGACAACCGTTAAAGCTGCCGGCAGTCTTCAATCGTCAACTCGTCATGATTATTGGGCTATGGCGATTATCAGCCAGACTTCGCCATGAAGTCCGCGAACGCTTCCTTATAGTCTGGATGCCATCGGCTAAGAGGTGGGCGATTTTCAATGATGTCTCCAGCGCTCCAAGCGATGCGTTTCTCATCAGTGTCGCGTGAAACGTCATTGTCGGGGCAGAGGATGTAGAAATCCCCGCGGTTCACGCTTTCGACAAAGAAGTCGACAGTCTGCTCAGCGGTCCAGGCAGATGCAGGCTTCTCGGGCGCGGAGATCATGCCGGTATAGACGAATCCAGGGATCAGTAGATGCGCGGTAATCTGATGACCTGGACCCATTCTGAGCTCGTGGGACAGTGCCTCGGTAAAGGCTTTGAGAGCCGCCTTTGAGACATTGTAAGCCGGGTTACCTGGCGGGGTCGTGATGCCTTGTTTGGACCCTGTATTGATAATTGCGCCTGGTCTGCCACGGGCGATCATGTTTGGCGCGAAGATCTGGGTGCCGTGGATCGAACCCCACAGGTTTACACCCAGCATATTGTCCCAAGCCGCAGCGTCCCCAATGGTCGATGATTTGCCTCCGACACCGGCATTGTTCATCAGGATATCTGTCCCTCCGTAGCGGTCTGCCACCATCCGCTCCAACGCCTCTAACTGCGCACGATCACGGACATCTGTCTCAGACGTCATGACATCGGCCGCGCCAACGGCCGACACTATGTTTGCCGCGGCCGCCAGTTTCTCGGTGTCTCGATCAACAACAACAATGCGCATTCCCATTTGCGCGAACTTCACTGCGGCGGCGAGGCCAATGCCGGAAGCACCCCCGGTGATCACGGCCACAGAGTCTGAGGTAAATGCGGGGTGTGTCATCGGCCAAGCTCCTCCTAAGCCTGTCTTGGATCGAAAGGTCCGAAAAATCCAAACCTGCCTGATGGTATTAGGCAGCGTTGGCAACGTTAGTTTTCAGCTTCATCATACCTTCCATATCGTAGGCGGTGAATAGCACCTCGGTTGCCTTTTCCGTTTGCAAGCTTGTCGGAATGACAGGGTCTTCCATACCTCTCTTGTCCACTTCATTTTGGAATTTTTACTACCTAGGTGTGGTATTGGTTGAGTTTTGCCAATTAGAATGCACTTTTGATTGAGTTTGGTGCGTTCCAGTTGATCGAGCTAAGCTAAGTCAATCGAAAATTGAGCGTGTATGGTGAACCGTGCAAACTTATGGGCAAATCGTGTAAACTTATGCGCAATTGCTGTGCAAAATTATGGGCGACGACACCCAGATTTTCTGAATAAAATCAATGATAGGAATGAAGCGTTATGCGCGTCCCTACAGTTGTGTAGGTTTGCGCATAACACTTCGCGCACCCCATAAGTTTACGTAGTTCGCCCATAGTTTTGCGCTGCGCGTTTGTCTGCACTAGCGGCGAATTCAATCAGTTTATGGCTTAGTCGTCGCGGTTATGGCCCTTTGCATTGCTCAATCCCGCAAAGGGCCTCCCTAAGGAACCTTGGATTCTCGCGAAGGTCTGCGATGCGCAGAAAGCAGACTTTGCAAAGTCCGGTTGACCACATTGTCCACCAAAGGCGACAGTTCTGCTTCGCGACTGGGCTATACATAGCCCTCAAAGCGTATTGTTTGCGGGACTTCAGTTGCACCGTTTTCCTGAGCGAGTAGGGCGCGTGCTGACGAAAAGGTAGCAAGCGCAAAAAGAACAAGAAGGGCCTTTATCATCGTAGCGCCTCGGATCCGGGTTTTGAACTTGGGCCGGGGTTCACAAATGATCGCCCCGGCCAGCGTCAGGGCAAACGAGGTAGTTCTTGCCCTGAAACATCGTACTTTCGTCTAGTTGAGAAGATCACCGACGATGCCGACGGCATCGACAACAGTAGACAGATCATTCGTAACTTCGAGGACTTCGCCATCGACCTGAATGTAGCGGTTTCCTTTGCCGGGCTCCCCCAGCTTCCATTTGGAAAGGTCCCCAATATCCTCGAACTCCAGGTCAGATGGGAGCTTGGCACCGCGCGTGTAGCGCTTGATCTGTCCAGGTGGTACAGCTTTTGGGCCTTTGCCGGGTTTGTCTTCTATCTGAATGCTGACATCACCGTTCTTGCCCCCCTTGTTCGGCTTTTTACCCTTGTTGTCTTTGGCATGGGCATCGCTGCCTCCAAGGATGAAAAACACAACTGCTAAGGCTGCAAGAATTCCGTATGCAATCTTCATAGATTGTTCCTTTGCTTCCCAACTTCATTCGACCGGCGTTGAAAATTCCGGCACGCGCTTGATCTCTCTTAGTTGCCCTTTGGCACACCCCTTAGTGACTGCCTTCACCCCGCATTAGAAAACGATCCGGGTTCTTAGGCCAAACAGCGTAATGCTATCCTGAGTGGGGTTCAGCAGCGGGTCAGAAATGAACTGCAGTGACGGCGT
>NZ_JBQGAN010000045.1:0-15006 GCF_056542865.1 Ruegeria sp. AA6 | reverse complement strand
TGCTTGTAGCTGATCGACGATGAATTCATCGATGTCACCTATGTCCAAATCCAAGCATGAGCAACCGAACGACGGTTAACGTGACAACACCATTCCGGGTTCTCGTCCTTCACGCTCGCCTTCGAAGCTTGGTAAGGGTGTGCGCCACGCATTGTAAGTTGGATCTTCAGTGTCCAATGGAATAACGGGTTGTTCTCCCTCACGGATCGGGGCCTGAGTACCTTCGAATTCATGGCCATAATACTGGGCGTTGGCTACACCAGCAAAAGTAACGCACAGAATGGCGATCGTAGCACGGAGACTTTGAAACACCGGAAGTCCCTCCTCAAGTTTTGGCTATACCAAAACTATTACTGAAACCGCTGTTTTAAGCAAATTTTAACTTATTGGTAGTTGCCACCGAATAGTAGGCGGTCTTGTAAGGCCATTGGACTTCCCGCGCATCCAAAAGTCTTTTCCCAACTTGACGGCTTTGTTCGCACAGCCGTCACGCAAGCAGAGTGCCGCGAACGCCGTCCCGGAACCCGAACCGGGCACAGTCACGTTTCAATGCGATCAGATCAGGCGCCAGTACCGATGCAACAAATTTTTTTGTCATTCGGGGACATACACTTTTCTTACAGCGAGTGTGCGATATGATAGGCCTTATCCACTGCGCGGTGAGAGGATAGATGCTAAAGTTAAGCGCCGAGCCTGTGCTTGCAAAGGGTAACCGTCAGTATGTCTACGCCCATCCGGGCGATCCGGCCCTTATCGTAAAAGTGCCGCAACCCGGTACTTTTGACGATCATGGCCATATCCCAAATGCAAACCGGATCGAGCGTCGATTTCGCCGAGCAACCATGTACAAGGGCTTTCTGCGTGAGTTCCGTGAGTATCTCGAGCTAAAGGCTCGTGTGCAGCAGCCTGGAGTGCAATTGCCAATCTGCGAGGTTCACGGAACGGTCCCAACCGACCTCGGGTTGGGATTGGTCTACGAGCGCATCTCCGACCCCGATGGAAATCTGCCCCCGACATTAAGGCAGATGATTGACGAAGGCCGTCTCGCGTCCTGGCACTTGACGCTGTTGCATAGTTTCTTCGATACGCTGATCGATAACCATGTCGTGGTTAGCAACAAGAACCTAAGCAACATCGTGTTCCAGACACAGGGAACATACCGAGGCCGGTTCGTCTGGATAGATAGCTTTGGGTGCAAGCAGGCTTTGCCTCTACGGAAGTGCTCGAGTCGGGTAAATGCCTATGGCCTGAACCGGGTGCGCAAGGTGGTTGTCGGTCGAGCCGAGGAGGCGTTGGCGCAGGTCGATCAGATCACAAGACCAGCCATTTCAGGCTAACGTTAGACTTGTTTCCAATTGGTACTGAGGTGCAGGGAAATGGACCGCGGTTCGAGCAGTTCTGTTCAACCGGAACATTCAACAAATGAAACTAGGGTTCTAGTAGCGTTCCGGAGCGGTCACTAGAGCAAACGGTGGGCGCGTCTTCTTAGCGCCAAAATCAGCATCAAATTGGAAGCAAAACGGCAATTTGCAAGTGCCTTTGCGCCACAGCACTCAGGGCAAGTTCAATGTCAAAGCAGAAACAACTCCGCACTTTGCCTGCCGCCCCCGAGACTACAATTTTCGAAGCCCAAGGTTTTTTTTGCGAATTAAGCCGTCATTAAAAACATACCCGAAATTCTCAACATCACGGATGTATACCTCACCTATTGCTTTGCTGCTTTCAGCGGAATAATAGTCTCGATAGTCTCGCCTCTTCGACTTTTTCCGATGCTTGAAGAACATACGCCGACCGCCGATCTCACGCAGAACAACGCTCAGGTCTTTCTCGAAGGTTTCAAAGCGACCAAGAAAATCCAACGGCATTTCTCCACTGTCATTCACGAGAAAGTCAGATTGGGGTTTGAAATACGGTATTTCGAGGTACTTTGAGGGCTCTTCGATGAAAGACGATAGGAAGCTCTCAAAAGTGTCGTTGTTTGTCACCAGCTCCAATTTCTCGCGCCGCGCGATGATGTAGTGGTAGGCCGAAACCAAACGATCCCAAGGGTTCCGAACAAAACTGAACTTAAAGTAGTTCTCTGCCGTCGGTCCCAAGTGCTGCAAATTCACGAACACTGACGAGTGTTTGTCGATCGCGGGAATAGGTTCATGTTTGGTCAGACTAAAGTGACCCGGGCGGCGTAAAATTGTAGAGACCGTTGATCCCCCAGTTTTCGGAATATGAACGAATACGGTCTTTAGCTTGGGATAGATTGGCACCGATTTGCTACGCCTCCTTGCCGATAACGCGTGTTTAGGAATGCGCCGAAGGTCTGGCGCAATATAAGCTGAGGCATTGATACATCCGAATGGAAGGCAGAAACGCGTATCGACAGAATGCCGAAACCATCACCCATCCCCTCCTCAATGGTTGCCTACGCACCCTTGACATTACCCAAATCGAACTGGGGTTGTGAATGGGGGAAGGATCCCGCACGGGATCAGAACCTGTAGTTCAATGAAAAAGAAAGCGCAGTCAGGTCCACGTCTCTAAACTCGCGATTAAAATCTGAAAACTCAGAATACAGCAACTCGGCCCCAAAGGTGAGTTTTTCCCGAATGAAACGCTCATAGCCAAGGCTAACGAAATAACCGCTGCCGTCACCGGGGTTCGTATTGTCGGGGGCGTGGGTGTCGATTTCAGCGTAGCCAGCGCTGCCGTAGAACAAGTTCAGCCCTCTGTCGATGCCACCACGCGCTCCAAGACGAGTGTATGAAACGAGTTCGAACCCAGCGTCGATGTCCTGCTCTAGACGGGTGTATTGAAAGATGTAACCAATTGTAAAGCTGCCAAAATCGTAATCGTAAGCCAGCTTCGCCCCGTAAATCGGACTGCTGGTGCCTTCAACATCAAGAGCATAGCCAAGCTCCAAACCGAAGGAGAAACCCGTCCAGTCGACGCCTGACGCAGGCAGAACAGCCTGCTTTTTGAACGGTGTTGAGACACCGGAAACTTGGGTATCGCTCGCCATTGTGATCGTCGGATACATCGCGGCGACTGCAAGAGCGACTGTTGAGGCACGCATTGTCATGATGATCAAGTCCATAGCAACTAAACCTAACCCCTAGACTAGCGCAGGTTTTTGGCGCTGTTCTAGGGTGGAAAATCCGCAATAAAAAAAGGTGGCAACCTCTGTGTCAAAACAGCAATGCTTTGAGCAATTTTCGAGAAAAGAACGTCACCATGAGCTTCTTATAAACGTAACTTTATAGTCTGATGACTACGACTGATTTGAGTACTTATTAACGAGGTGTGCGTCTTCTTTGACTCAACGTTCAGATCGGAAGTTAAAACCTCCTGGCCTGACCCGAACCTTCGCTGAATGTTTGATGTTGAAACTCTTGCTCTTGGTGCGCAGCGTAAGCGCTTGAAACAGCCGTCACCAACACCGCAAGCGTGACAATTCCCGCAATCATCCATCGGTGGGTCATCAGTAGCCTCCTTCTATTAAACCTTTTCGTCTTCTGTGGCTCTAAGATGGGAGGGAGAAGGAATTGGCGGTAGGAAGTTACATGTTGCTATACAGTAGTCGTGTTTGACACACTTTGCTTCGTGACAGTGCAGGAGAATAGTCTTGGCCGAAAATGTCGACAAAGCGGATATTCTAAAACAACTGGAACGCATCACAACGTCCAAGGATTTCCATTGCAGCGAACGCACAAAAACGTTCCTGGAGCACCTTGTTCATCGAGAACTTGAAGGCCGCGGTGACGAGTTACGGGGCACCGCATTGGCAATGGATGTGTTTGGAAGAGGCGCTGAATTTGATCCAAATTCTGATCCGGTTGTAAGGATTGAAGCCGTCAAACTGCGAAAGGCGCTGGGCTATTACTATCTGACGACAGGGAATAACGACCCGGTTGCCATATCTATCCCAAAAGGACAGTATCGCCCGCTTTTTGAGTTAAACACCGACACTGCCGAACCGCCAGAACCATCTGCAGAGCATCATCAAGATTGGCCTACTCTGGGGATCAGTGTCTTTGCCGGTTCGGATACAACAAGCGCGAAGCTTTTCCGCGAAGGTTTTCCGGAAGAACTGGCTCTGGAACTTGCACGTTTCGCTCAAATCCGTGTTCTGACTGGCTATCCAGACAAAAGCCCGGATGAGTTTCAGGACCAAAGCATGCCCTCTTGCGATTATGTTCTGGACGGCTCAGTGCGGGACGACCAAGCCAACTTGCGTTTGATTGTACGACTAAGGCGGACCGTTGGCGGCTCTGTCCTGTGGGCCGACCGGCGTGATATCAATCCAAAGGGCTCGGATCATTTCAAAGTCCAAGAAGAAATTGCTCAACAATGTGCCACAAAGTTAGCTGATGCTTATGGGGTGGTTGCAACTGATTGCGCGGGTCGCTTTGCAGACCGCTCGCTAGCAGGAAGTAGTACTTATCAAGCTCTGTTGGCTTTTCACGCCCACGTTCGCACCTCTAGGTCGGGCAGCTTACAGCACATGATGGAGTTGGCGCGTTTAGCCACACAGAACGACGAATCAAGCGGATTGGCCCACGCGCTGATGGCATTGGGATACATAGAGGAGGTGGCATTAGGCCAAAAACGCTTGAGTGCCATTCTTAAACAGGGACAAACTCATGCCGAAAAGGCGGTTGCCCTGGACCCTCAATGCCAGGAGGTTCTGTTTGCAGCGGCGATATATGCACTCTTGGCAGGAGACAACCAAAGGTTCAATCGTTTGATTGACGCTGCAATTCGGACCAATCCCAACAGTGCTTTGCTGATTGCGTTGGCTGGCGCTTGGATTGCGTTGGTGGGTGATATCAAGCTTGGTGGGGAGATGGTAAGACAGGCTTTGCGTATCAATCCGCTGTTGCCGATCTGGACAAATATTACGCTCTGCTTGGGGGAAGTTGAGGACGGAAACTACGCCAGAGCTTCGGAAAAGGTGGAACAGATTGATGCTCGTGAAATTGCCAGCGACTGGTTGTTGATCGCAGCAATTCACGGCATGGCGGGTGAGACGGAATTAGCGAAGGACGCACTGTCGAATTTCCCTACGACGCAGTTTTCCCTTGAAGAGTACCTTGATGATCTTCCTTATGCATCTGGCGTGGTGGATCTACTGCGGGAAGGCACGAAACGTGCGCGTTCCGTCTAGACTGCACTTTGGTTTAGCGACACTAGGGCCAAACCATAAGGTCCCTCCTTGCACTCGCTGCCCAATACTTAGCAGCGCAGCAGTGTGCCTTGATTTCTTCGACTACAATAGCGCGATTCGAGTTGAAAAGCCGCACCAGGAGTTTGGGGTCTGCAGAAAACTTTGTGTTGGTGTGAGAAGGAACCCTGCATGTTTGTCGCCAAACTATGAGTGAGCAGGAAGGAAGGCGCAGGTTTCGGTTGCCATATCTAACGGACTTCTTTGCATTCAGATTGGCATACTAAAGCCGTTTCGTGAATCCAGGCTGCAACCTGATCTTTGGAATGCTTATCCCTATCTCAGCAACTCCAAGAAATTATTGGAATTTTGATCGCTCTCGACCAGAGAGTAGTTTTGTATTACTCCTTACTGGCAGATGTTCAAAGACACGATGGGACGTCTTCGGTTGATAAATGCAGTTATTTCTTCCAAGGCGGCGCGATCTATTCTGATCGCTTTGGTCATATTGTTCCTGTTTGGCGTTCTGGGCGCTTGTGAACGCGACAGACCAAAGCCTACAAGTGAATTGAACCCTCAAGTTCTATTGGCAGCCGCCGAAAACGGCGAAGGCATTGATCCTTCAAAATACAAAGGCGACATCGAACTTCTTCTTCCTAGCGAGATACCCATTGGCGAGGAGTCGTTTAATGTCGCGTTTTATGCGGGAATAAACCCAGCAACAGAGACCCGTTTGCAAGTGAACCTCGTGGCTGACCTCAGGGCGATTCAGGCACGGTTCCCAGAACTGGCATCAGGTATCTATGAGAGTAGTTGTTCACGAGAAGTTTCAGTAAAAATCCTCGAGACCGAGGCTGTTGAAGATCATGTTGAACTGCGCGGATCACTGTTTGTTCGCATTTTTTCTTGTCGAAACAACGAGTCGGGCGAAGAGCGGGGTGGACTCTGGTTGACGCAAGAAATTGACGCCAATGCTAAGGTGAAAGCTTTTCTCGAAGACCAATGTGTGCGCTTTTCCATGGTTGAGCTTGACCTCGACCCGCGCGGGTTTACTGGCGCTATCGCAAGATTATTCGGTGTCATTGGTGGAGCACGCACTGAAATACTAGAACAAGCTGAGATCTACTTTGACGACAATCCAGTCTGTTTAACGGTACCGGGGGAACTCAAACCGGTGTCACCGCAGGCCACGCTCGTCAGAGCGCTCGAAATTGGCGAGGGTGGTATTGGCGCCGAAATTCAAGGATTAATCGACACAGACGCGACGACACTTGTCAAATTGCTTAGCGTCATGGAGTTGAGCGATATTATCGAGGGGCAACAATGAGACACGCATATTTCGCGATGTTTCTGTTCAGCGGCATCGTCCTCGCATCGCCTTCAACGGCACAAGTCGCTGAGTTCGCCATAGAAGACACGCTGGTCGTCGGTACAACGGAAATTGATTATAATCTCAATGTAGTTATGACCGCGGTATCGCCAACACGTGTTGGCATCGAAGCGGTGCTTGATTTTAGTGATTTGCAAGCTCGTTTGCCCGAACTTCTTGCAGAAGAACCAATTCTGGACACATGTGGAAGCCGCACAAATCTCAGTGACTTTGTGGTCGAAGCGAAAGGCGAAGTTGTTTCTCTCAACGGCAAACTTGATACACAGTTCTTTGAATGCTCCAAGACAAGAGAAAACATCTTTGCACGAGGCGAACCGACGGACAGGTGGATTTTTGATTTTTCAGCTTCAGCTACAGCCCGGTTCAGCAATAAATGCGTAACCTATGAGTTAGTGGACGCAGCCGTACAACCCCGTGAGCAATTGCGTGACATTGAAGGGTTCGTTGAAGATGTCGAAGCGCTGCGTGCCATCTTACTAGAGGTCGCCGGACGGTTCTTAAGCGAACGCCCATTTTGCCCCGCCTTCCCAGAAGAATTTGAACCTTTGGACCCAGTTTATGAAACCGGCGGTCCACGCGAAATTGGGGATGGCGGATTGGGAGCTTATCTTAGGGGGTCAGTCGATACCAGTACTGCGACGATCATCGGAGTACTACGCGTTTTGCAAGAGGAAGGAGTTATCCCTGGCCCTCCTTAGCCGCTTTCGCACACGGCCAGTAAACGTGATAATATCCACGCAATCTATTCTAATCTAAACCAATCACTTCAGTCATTAATACCGCTCCATAGTAACGTTTCACCTGCTGGGTTCTGCTATTAAAACAGTGATCAAAACGGAAGACGCTGACCTGTCTAGGGTTTGGCCGCAGCGTTAGATGTGAGTTTTGGTCATCAGTGCAATTCAAGCAGGCCATACGCTGCCGGCAACCTACGCCACCCTGACTATGATACAATAATTGAAAGATCCGTTTGTCGCTGAGGATTGAAGAAGCAATGAACCGCAGCCGATCTGCAAAGACATTATCTTCTGAGACAGTATTTCTTGCAGGAACAATACCATTCTGTGCCACAATAGACTGAAATTTTTGCGAGTAGATGCATGAAGCAGGTCCGATTTCACAATGCCACCTTAGCAGCGGCTTCGGCTATTAGTATGGCCTTATCCGTCGCATTTTTTCTGCTGCTGAATTTGGGGACAGCAAAAGCACAGCAACTCACCCACGCAGACCCGTATCAAAACTCAGTTGCAATCGCCAGCGAGGCGAATGTGGACGAAGACGTACTCTCCCGGCATGTAGTCGCTTTGGGTGCAGACGATCTTTCAGAGATTGCAGATATTTGGCAGCGCCGGGTCCAAACAAACCTCGCCAGAATAGCCGAGGGTTTAACTCGGCTGGAAACTGTCGCAGATGGTCAGGTTCCTGAGCTCGTTGACGAGATAAAGGCCATAAACCAGAAAAACATTGGTGACCTTCAGAACTACATCATCGTGGTTTATGCTTTGGATCGAAAAGGCGGCCCTGAAGAGGAACTGAAAAAGCACGAAGGTTTTATCAAGGGCTTTATCGGTGAGCTTTTGCTTTCATATCAATGGTCCGCTATTGCTCATCTTTCATGGGACTGGGTGATATCCGGCAGGGGCGGGCTCAGGGCATTAAGCGGGCTTTTCCAAGCGATACTAATTTTGGTCGTTGCTTTTCTTTTCAGCGGGATTCTGAAAAGAATATCAAGCAGATGGCTGCTCGGCCGAAACGAAGAAAATGAAATTGCTGCAGTTGTGATACCAAACGTCATTCGCTGGAGCATTCTTGTTCTTGGCTTGTTTTTCGCCATGTGGGGACTTGGTGTAAATATTGGCGTCACAACGGCTATTATTGGTGGTCTTGGATTCCTTCTTGCATTCATGCTTCAGAATTTTTTTCAGAGCGTGATTGGCGGCTTTTTGCTGCAAGCAACAAACCCTTATTCAAAGGGTGATGTTATTTCTATCAACCAAACAATTGGAACAGTCGTCGACGTAAACATAATCTCGACAAAGCTTAGAACTTTTGACAATCGGCTGGTACAGATCCCAAACCAGTCTATTTGGCAGGGGTCGATGGAGAACCTTACCAAGTACCGAGTGCGACGCGTCGATCTTGTTTTTGGAATTGGATACACCGATGATATTGAGCGCGCCAAAGCGATCCTTTTTGAGGTAGTTGAGGCAGACAAACGTTGCCTTAAGAATCCGGAAACGAAGATATTTGTCGGTGAATTGGGTCAGTCTTCCGTGAACATCTATTGCAGACCTTGGGTTCGAACCGATGACTACTGGGATGTGATGTGGGACCTGACGGAGATTGGCAAAACCCGCTTGCAGAATAACGGTATCTTTATCGCGTTCCCGCAAATGGACGTACATGTCCACACCAAAGAAGTGGCTTCGTCTGACGATTGAATTGCCCCAGTGCTTGCGTTGACCGCCGTTTTGCACCGCTAGGCTTTTTTAAGATTCTAAGAATATTCAAGGGCCAAGCGGTATAGACTCCTTTTTCAGTGCATTTGTTTGGCAAACGCGCTTTCCTACCGCTTGTTTTCTATATATTGGCGGAACACTAGTATCTCCGTGTATGCTCTACTAGGTATACATTTTGCGACACCCGAGGCGATTTAAGAACGGTTATTGTTTTGGAACCGTGACGGATAGATCTTTGATCTCGCTCGTGGATGCTCTCGGCCAGGAACTACTACAATGCCTACTGTTGGAACACGAAATAAGACCCCTAGGCTGGCACCAACAATCATGATGGCGCTGATCGGGGCAAGCTTATTTCTGCTGTTCCTGTCTCGAGACCTCCCAGAGGGTCTGCAGGATGAATGGGCAAAAGAAAACCTAGGTCTTATCGTTCGTTACGTTGTCGCGATGACGCTGAGCGGTGCAACAATGGGTTACCTGCTTGCCTCCATGTTCGGTCGTGACAGTTTTGGCGGATGGATTTTGGCGCTTTTTGGAGGATTACTGTCAACTCTGGTTGCCGGAGCCTGTGCTAGCTTCATAGGGTTACTACCCGATTTGCTTGCAGACGGATGGCAACCGAGAGACTTGGTATCAATTTTGTTTGGGTTTCTGGTATTACCAATTGCTGCCGCAGAAAAACTTGGCTCATCACTTATTTGGCTGGTGGCTATAGCAGCAACACATATGTTGTCTAAGTATGAGCGTGCGCGAATTGGGAAACGTTTGTAGCTCGCGTAGAATAGTTCCGCTGAAGCTTCGCATTGAGGTTCCAGCAAACAAATTTCGGCCGTTTGGGCTGAAACCGCCCGACAGAGTTAACCTATCTGGTTTCTAGAGAACCTGCCGGGCGATCAACTGGTTTGGCTCTGACTTGACTTCGTCAGCTAGACTCTATTCGCTCAAGCCGGGAGTAAATTCTCGAGCGCTGGTCGACCTACGCCTCTAACTAGCAAATGCTCTCGTTTGACTTGAGCAAGCACGTCGACCAGCAAGGACGCCTCTTTTTCGCTGGCTTCAAGCAAATAGTCCGTCACTTGAGGAAAGGCGCTATTCCAGCTAGGGCAAGCCAGCGCAAACTGAGCAATAAAGTTGGCCATGAACTTGAACAGCCGCTCTGCGCTCGTTTCTCTGGATTCCCGCGCGGCCCAAAGCAATGCTTCCCACATAGCGTTTTCGAACGCGACTTGCGCTTTGTTGGCCCCTTGAAAGTCAATCCAGATTTGGTTTTCACGGGCAAGCCTCAGTTCTGATGCCTTAAGCACAAGATTATGAGCTGCAGCAGTGGTGGAAGGGTATTGATCCCTCAAGATTTCCAGAAGTTCAAATTGGGACATCTTTCGCTCCTGTTTCCGTTTTCACAGAACAGAAGTTGGAAAGGGCGGCTGCAACCAGCAGGTTTCCTACGGTAGCGTAACTGTAAATTACACCAATTTGCGTGCGGGAAAGCCGGACAGTTTGACGTGCCGCTCAGCCAAATTTTCGATTACCTGCTCCATTCTCAATTGGGGCTGCGTCGCTTTGAGAATGCCTCTGTAAGATAGCCTCCCCCTAAAAAAATGTACTGTGTACGCGTGCGGAGACTCAGGACGCTGAGAATTTGCAGAGAAACGAAAGATGGATAAACTGTTCATGTAAGGCCATCAAATTGGGCTAAAATATCTCCGAAGGGAGGAGGAGATTGTGGTTTAGGCCAGTGTCCTTCATGTTCGCGAGACATCACCCTTGGCGGAGTGTGGGAACAGGCAAACAAAAAAAGCCAAGGTTTCCCAGATAGGCAAAAGATCGATTGTACGGGACAGCGAATGAGTGACATTTGGGTGGTTGGAATACCTATTCTGTTGGTTGACGTCGTCAGTCCAGTCCTTCTGGCTGCGACTGCTTTTGCTCTGACCGGCAACCGACCAATTGCAAATAGCATCGCGCTTATCTTGGGTCATACAATCGCGTATTTTGTTATGGGGATTCTGATCGTCTACGGGCTTGCGGAACTGCTCGCTCCGGCAGTGGACTTTGTCGTCACGGGGTTTGTGAATCCGACGCCTATCAATTTCGTCATTGGTTTTCTTCTCGGCTTGGTTCTACTCGGTCTGGCTTTCAGGGTGAGCACAAGTGCCGAAATGGACAAACAATCAGCCCGATCTGAGGCCCGCCAGCAGAAGGAGGGTGTGCTGCCATCCTTCGCAATGGGCGCAACACTTTGTGTTGTAGGGATGCCGTTTGCCGTACCCTACTTTGGTTTTATCAATGAGATGTTCCGATTTGATGTACAATCCAAACCCCTGGGTTTGCTGATCTATAATCTTCTGTATGCACTTCCGTTTGCACTTATTCCGCTTGCATATGCTCTGGTGGGAAATTCGATTGTGGACAAATTGAAAGCGCTAAATCGGTTTATAAGCACCACTGCGTCGTGGTTTGTCCCGCTATTGTTCGGCATCTTGGGGTTGGCGTTTATAGTCGATGCAATCAAGTACTTTTTGACTGGATCCGGTTTGGTTTGATGTCAAACATACTGCTTAGAAAAAGTCTTCTGCTTCTCAGTAGCTTTTTTCATGTAAAGACGTTTCTGCGGAATACAGGCAGCCCAACGGGTTCGACTGGGGCACATTTTATAAGCGCTGACGCTCATGCCTACGCAATCTAGGAAGGGCAAACGAAATCAGGTGACGCGTCGAGAACCCGATCAGCCATTACTAAAGGCGACCCAGGTTTGTACGTCTTTTGCAATTTTGGGTCTCGCATCTGCCTCGACTGCGCAAACTGTTGATCCGGATGCATCGGAAGCAGCCGCTCGCGCAGCGCTTTCGGTCTTAAGCATTGCAGCAACGCCGAATGAGACACTGTCTTCGTTTTCTTTCTTAAGAGCATCAGGCGACACCAACAGCCTTCGGTCAACTCAGCTTCGAGGTGGCTTTCATCCGCTTCAAAACGGCCTCTATCTTGAAGGGCTTGTAGCTTACCAAGTCTACAACCCGGTTGTCATCTTTCCCGAAATTGCACCTGGCGTGGACGTGGACGTCACCTGGGCAAGCGTGGCCGCCACTGTCGGAATAGGCTGGGAGTTCCCATTAGGTAGTGACTGGCACCTTCGTCCTGTCGGTCATTTTTCGATCGGTCACGTTACCGCAGATGCATCAATAATAGACTTCCAAATATTGCCTCTCAATTCAGGGACAACTGACCCGATTGATGGTGATTTGAACGCACTGGGTGTTGGTGCGTCTGTCGGACTCTATCGAGAAGCCAAGTATGGACTTTGGCAAGCTGAATACCGGTTTCGCAAAACATTCCTTGAATTTCATCCCATTGATGAACCACAGGCCGGGGACGCCAAAGCAAATTCCAACCAGACAACGTTTTTTTCGCGCCATCGCTATCCATTGAAGAATGTGGAACTCTTCAACCTATCGACCCAGCTCGTGCTGGATGCAGGGTTGGTGTATTACCATGGAGATGCCGCTGAGGTTCTGGATACGGACTGGCTGGCAACAGCAGGCGTTGGCGTTGAGTTAGACACCAGGCGACTAGGCATCCCCGCAGTCAAAGCTGGGCGAATAATGCTGAACGGTGTTGTTGCGGAAAATTTCGACGGATTTTCCATAGGGCTCGGTCTCAGATTTTAGTACCGCACTCAGAGTTTTTCTGACTAAAACCAATCGTCACGTCGAAAGTTACGATCACTGCGGTCGAAGCCTCGGTCAATCATGGATGTGTAAGTTTTCATCACGCTTTGGCCTAAAAAGAAAAACTTTTGGCTAGAACTCAAATGAGTGAATGGACAATCCCAACCAATATTGGATGACAGCGCCACACAGGGTGCTTTGCAAGTTACAGAGATAGAATTGGAGCGTCAGTCATGAAGACCGAAGCAGTCAGTGCCGTCGAAGTAATCAATATGCATTTGAACAGACACTACGATGCCGATCAGCGCGCAGATGCCGTTGTCGAAATGTTGCTTGAAAATGAAATCTCCAGTGCGGATTTCTGGCCCTTGCTGCAGGGTTTGTGGGGTGGGTTCGAAAGAATTAATCACACCATGTTTGTTCACGCAATGGACGCCGAAAAGCGAAAGTCTTGTTGGAGTCCAACTGCGGAATGGCATCAGCTTCCCAGAGAGATCTCGGTTTTTCGTGGTCAAAGCCTGGGAAAGGAAGTCGGGTTGTCTTGGACAACAAACTATGATGCAGCTTTGGACTATGCAATTGGATGTCATGGCTTAACAACCAAAACTCCGATCATCCTTGAAACTAGAATCCCCAAAAGTGCGGTGGCAATGGTCATCGAAAATGGCGAACCAAATGAGCTTGTCCTGTGGAAAGCGCCACAGATTTCGGAATGTGTAGTCACCCAAGTTTCCTCGGTTACACACTAGTGAAACGGACGCGTATCTCATGTTTCGTTTAACTCCAAAGGCAACAGTCAGGACAATGTGTCAGCCTGGTTTCGCCTTTGAAATTCGCGCGGTGTTAAACCGGTCCAACGTTTGAATGCGGTGGAGAATGCGGGCTGGTCGGCGAAACCTAAATAAAATGCAAGCTCTCCGATGCCGAACCCGTCCTTGAGATACGTCTTCGCAAGATCACACCTGATATTACGGACAATAGTACGAAAACTCAGGCCCTCCTCATTGAGGTGCCGCGACAATGATCGTGTACTGAGACCTACATTTACGGCCACTTCTTGCACACTCGGTATTCGCCCGGGCAACGCGTTCAAAAGCAGTTCTTCTACCCTGCTTCGTGTACTAGGCGCACGCCCGGCAGTTTCTTTCAAGAGTTTGTCGCCGTAGTCAGACAGGTGTTTTTTGAGAGCTGGGTCATAAGTTGGTATGGGAAGGTCAAGAGATGACAACGACAGGATGAGTTCGGTCTTCTCGGAATCAAAGGATACAGTGCACCCGGCCGCTCTCTGAATTTCGGGTCCTGCTGATTTGACCATATGTTGGAACCGAACCTCCAGAGGCTGGACAGGAGCATTCGTAACCACACGCAGTAGCGAAAGCGCCGAGAAAACAATAAACTCTGTCCGTCGGTGGAATTTGACGAGTCCCCCGTCAATAATTTGCATCTGAAGCGAAGCACAATTTCCTGACACAACCAGACTGTAGTTAATGGTGTCATCAACCAATGCACCATAATACGATGCGTTTTCAATAGCTTCCCTTAGGTTTCGTGAGTATTTTGCTATATACCAGACAATATCGCGCGGTGATTTAAATACTAAGCCAACCACGGTGGCAAAAGCCGGGTTATTCAACTGGTCGCAAGCTAAACGAACAAATTCGCCTTCTTTGTACGGATCAATTTGATGGGCGGCCTCATTTATTTCACCACGTATTAGCCCAGATTCCTTTATCAATTCATTGAATACGCTGGCATTCGGAGCGCATTTTTCAAACGCCCCAGCAAAATGCCTCAGCCACGTATTGTCGACGCCCATAAGCAGTTCCAGTAAAACGCTAAGCAGTCCTGATGCACAGTTCTACCAGAGCTGCGATTTTTGATAATTTAACGATAATCCAATTCCAATTGCAAAGCTGGCGCTAATAGTGCCCATAATTGATAAGAGGTCCTTTGCTGATAGCCTGTTTCTTTCCAACGCATAGGCAGTATCCGTCAAAGAATCGGTGCCAGTCAAAACAGCTGGCAAGACCGGTATTGAAACGGTCCGAACTCTACTTATTCCGCGACCTTTCACGATGGGCTTGGCACCTCTGAAAAGGCGAATATCTATCGCGACACAGACACCACTAAGTTGATCAGACTCTTTTTAGCTCTGCCGAAAACCATAGCCACAAGACCTTCAGGGGCGCAGCGAAGCATTGGACATTGTGCCGAAAAGGCTGGCGATCGTTTCACCCGCCTCAGGAGATGTCAACGGCGGTGAGAAAGTCTGCCATTGGGCGGAGCAAAAGTCGTCCACTGTTTGGGTTACCGGCGCCTTGGCAAACGCGCTCCCAA
>NZ_JBQGAN010000044.1:0-15192 GCF_056542865.1 Ruegeria sp. AA6 | reverse complement strand
CCCGCCAGCGCCTGAAACCATCGTCCCGATGGATCACACGCCGATGATGCACTAACAATCAATTTGGACCAGTCAGATGAGGCTGCTCACCTCAACGAAGAACTTTAGGTCGAATTTATCAAACTCTTTGCGGTATTCTTTAATTTCCCGCCGCACTTTTGCATTTAGAGTTGAATCGGTCGTAAGCCTTTCTAAATCAAGGAATAATTCGACGGTTACACGATGCCGAGATGGTTCATCTGCGCGAAAGATAAGACCACTCTCGCCTATATTCGTGTGAGAATACGTCAATCCACCAAGTGGCAGTCGTTTGTGTTGAGCATAGTTCCTTAGACAGTATCCCACGCGGTATTCAAAACTTGTGTCGTATACCCTACTGAACTCATTGTTTAGATTGAACTTTTCGCCCTCGTGCTCCACGTTCAGCTCTGAAACCCTAGACTTTGCTTGATCTTCGTATGCCTTGGCAGCATTGAGCAGCGTCAGAATTTTTAAGTTAAGCTTGCCTCTAATGGTTTCTCCGGAATGCGCGTCTAACTGCTTAACACTATCCGAGTAATAGCCATCCACCCCAACCCCGAGAACTTCCTTCTCGAATTCGACGAAGCTCTCCGCAAGAAGCTGGAAGTTGTCCTCGATTTCCCAAAGAGCAATTAGTCTATTACGAGCGTCATAAACTCTGCTGAATTTAGATTCGCTAATTTCAACTGGCTTGCACCCAATAAAGGGCTCACCCATCATGAATTCAGTCAATACGTTGTTTCTCCGCAATGAAATCAACTTATTGTTGCTAAGGAATATTTGGGCATCAACGCCGCAGACAACTCAGGTTGCATTAGCTTGGCGGCTTGACGCTCGTCGTATGTGATCAAACCTATCCGTTTGTGCGTCTTCTGGGTTGGGCCTTGAAGTACTCGTCGTCTGGATTGTCCAAGAGACGGTCAATTCTACGGTTGGGTTCTGAATCATTATGGACGTGAGCATAGTCGCTTAAGTCGGGAACGGCATCACCAAGAACGTCGGTCAGACGTTCCACTACGCTATGCAACACTGATGCTCTTTTTTGGGCGTTTAACGCATTTGTCACCCAATGAAATCTCCCTTCAACTGCCCAAGAGTATGTTGCCATCCAGACTGACACGGCAACAGAAAGGAACGCCAAGAGTTCTGGTAGGTTCTTAGATGCTACCGAAGGAACACCTATGTCATGAAGTAACGAGGTGTAACCTATCGCACTGTCTAACCACCTAAGAAATGCTAAAGCGATGACACCTGAAATCAGCCCGTACCCGACAGTAAACCACTTCAAGCTTTTTGATCCGTAGATTTCTTCTTTCATTGTTTCAGGCAAAAGAAGATCGTCATCAATTTTTTCAGCTAGGGCTACGTCCTGAAGGCATTGTCTTTCAATCTGCAATTTCTCTTCGTTGGTCAAAGGAATCTCGTTAAGCACTTACCACCCTCTTCTCTAGGTTGTGGGTGTATAGATGCAGTAACTTTCAGCCTGTGCAAGCAGAACTAAGCGCTGGACACTGCAAGGCGTGAATCCAATGTTTCATTAAACAACGCTTTGATCTTCCAATCGACGTAAACCAAAAAACAGGTGACACAAAAGGTGACACTTTAGAAGTTTCCATATTGAAATCCCCTTTGTTTTCTTATAGTTACACACCTAAACAATCACAGTAAATGCTTCTCCTGGGCACCACTATTTTCCACAGAATATGAAAACTGCAGCCGCTTAGCCGGAATTCATGTCCTGTGGAGATGACACGGCTGGTGGAGTCATTGTGATCGCGTCTCAAAGTTTCTGAGAAAAGGGTGAAGAAAAAACAGAAAAGCGGCTTTTTACGTGGGCAAACACAAGAAACTCAAGCCGCTACAACTGGCTTCTTTGTCACACAGCAGCATTACAACTCTTGGCAGGAGAATTGCAGTGCGGTACTCGAACAACAGTGTGGGGACACGGCGGGAAATTGGGATGTAGTCAAAAACATGCTGGAAGTCAGGGAAGCGGACCAAACAGATTGCGACATTCTCTTGAGTTGGCGCAACGACGAACAAACCCGGACTATGTCCCGTACCTCCGACCCGATCTCAGCCACGGAGCACAAAAAATGGTTCGATGCCGCGCTTGAAAACCCGCTTAGACAACTCTTGATGATTGTTCGGCATGATGCGCAAGGTACGCAGTTTATCGGGACAACCCGTTTCGACACGGAGCCTTCCGATGGCACTGTCGAAGTTTCAGTGACGTTGAACCCAGAAGTCAGAGGTCAGGGGTATTCGAAAACTGTCTTGTCTTCTTCAATTGCGTATGTCGACAAAAACAGAAAACCCACCAGATACATCGCGGTCATCAAGCCCGGCAACACAGCCAGTGTAAGAGCCTTCGCCTCAGTGGGGTTCAAACGATGTGGTGAAAAGAGTGGGCTGGACATTTACGAGTTAACCAGGCCCTAGCACGTCAGGGTTACGCTTCAGATCAGGCACCAATTGACGAAAATCGAATGTCAGGGATAAAGGCGTTCGTGCTTCAATTCCGCGATTGCCCAATCCTGTTCGGTATCAATATCCTGCACATGTGTCTCCGGCAGGATAATTGAACCAGTTTGATCACCGAAAAGTGCCTTGGTTTGCAAAAATCCGTCGACGTCGAACCAGTACCACTGACCAGCATCATGATATGCCTCAGTGAGATCTTGTGATCGTTTATCCCGATTCTCAGGGAAGTTCAGCGTGACCCGGCCACCTTGTTCCTGCCGGAGCGACCGCCAGATCGGATAACTGAAACGCGTGACTGGCATTACAACGCTAAAGGTCTCGCTTGTCAGCAAGTCCAATCCCTTGCTTAAAATCTCTGCTGAAACAAACGGCGCCGTAGGATAAATGCAGCACGCATAATCAAATCTCCGACCGCCGGCGCGATAGGCTTTAAACACGTCAAACAGCGCATCTGCTGTGGTTGCGTGATCGCCTGACGCCTCGGCGGATCGGTGAAAGGGAACCGACGCTCCGTATCGCATCGCGATTTCCGCAATTTCCAGGTCATCGGTGCTGACCATGACCTCATCGAACAAACCACTATTTAGCGCAGCCTCTATGGACCACGCGATAATGGGCTTGCCTCTGAAGTTACGGATGTTCTTTCGCGGGATGCGTTTGGATCCACCGCGCGCAGGAATGATCGCAATACGAGATACAGAAGATTGCATAGTCAAACGGTTCTCAGCGTTATTTCAGCCCACCCAAAATCATCTCCGAAGCCAATGGTTCACCAAAGCCGATGTCGCGAGAGGCTGTCTTCCCCAGGACCTCATCATAAAATTTTGGAGGCAATCCATTGGCCGGCCGGATCGAGCGTACATTGTCCGCACTGAAACGTTCTCCCTTGGCGACTGGGGCTACAACATACAGCGAACGGCGGTTTTTCAGTATAGCGCCTTCTGCAGCGGTTGGTTGCAATGCAGGTTGGCCTATCGCTGAAAACGCGATCTTGGAATGATCCACGAGCTCCTTCAGCTCATCGGGTTCCAGAGAGAAAGCGCTATCAACACCTCCGTCTGCACGCGCCAATGTGAAGTGCTTTTCGATAAAGACCGCGCCAAGAGCTACAGCTGCAGTCGGAATGACCGTTCCCATGGTGTGATCCGACAATCCACACAATACGTCAAAGCGCGCACAAAGTTCCTGGATTGTAGCCAGGTTTGCCTCTGCCGGAGAAGTCGGATAGGCCGACGTACAGTGTAAAAGAATGATGTCCTCGCACCCTGCCGATCGGGCCGCTGCAACCGCGTCTTCAATTTCTTGCAAATTCGCCATTCCGGTCGACATGATCATCGGCTTACCGGTCTGAGCCACCCGACGGATGAGTGGGATATCCACCAACTCGGGCGAAGCAATTTTGTAAGCTGGCGCTTCCAAGTCTTCCAAAAAATCAACGGCGGTCGGGTCAAAGGGTGAGGAAAACACCGTGATCCCCAACTCTTTTGCTTTTTCAAAGAGCGGTTTGTGCCACTCCCACGGTGTATGTGCTTCTTCATACAGATCATAGAGCCGCCGTCCGTCCCACAGACCGCCCTTTAGGACAAACTCTGGGCGGTCGCTGTCGATTGTGATCGTGTCGGCCGTATAGGTTTGCAGTTTGACCGCGTCTGCTCCGGCATGGTGCGCAGCCTCAATGAGTGCGATTGCGCGCCCCAAATCATGGTTATGATTACCCGACAGCTCGGCCACTATGTAGGGAGGATACTTCGCCCCGATACTGCGTCCGTTAATCTTAATGGTTTTCATTCGCATCTCCTAAGGCTTGGCACCGCATGCTGGCAAATTTCATTGCTGCATCGCTGATAGCTCGAGCGCAAAGCCGTTATTAGGCAGTTTATAGAAGGACAGTGTCTTTCCCGATACATCGCTGCCGTTTCTCAGCGACCCAGCCGTGTGAAACGCCAGAATGGCGCCACACCGTCGTGAGGAAAGAAGCTAACGGGGCCTTCGGCTACCGAACGCCTCAGTATATCCTCTCCGGTCTGGTTTTTGAGTGTCTCATTCAAGGGCAATAACCTGTTGCTGTCGAAGGGTTTTATCTGCGGGTGTTCCCAAGTCTGCTTTGACAGTGTCAACATGCGGCGCAAACCGGTGCGCACTCTTTCGCCGGCATCGCTTTGCCAGGGCCGCAGCCCGGCGGCCGTAAGAAGGTCAAAAAGGTTAATCCAGCTCTGTAAATTGAAAGTACAATAATGTTGCGTTAGCGTGCGCTTCATTTCATGCGGCTGGTCGCCTTCTGGAGTGATTGAGGAAATGACACGCGCTTGCGCACGCAAGTCGATGGCTTGCAAGACATCCTCTTTTTCCAAAAAGGCCGCGAGACCGGCCTCCTGCAAATCGTAACACGTGCCGTGATTATTGGCGGCTCTTCGTTCTTCGCGACCCTGCGGGCTGTCAATGAACCACTGTACGAACTCCGAGGTCCATTCTTTCATACCGTCTGTAATGTCTGGATCTTGCAGAATCCGAACCGCATCGAGAAGAAAGTAAAAGTCCTTGGTTTCAATGAGCCCGCGCGCAGCTCCCATGTTGCCCTGATGGCCCAATCGTACTTGTGCGTAGGACAGGTTGGGTTTCATCCCGGTTTCAGTGTCCAGAAACCATGTTCTCAGATTTGAGCAGGCGCGTGCGTGAAAATCCGGGTCAGCGTCTTGCAATGTACTTGCCAAAGCAAGAGCCGTCGTATCGTCGAAGACGCGTTGCAAACGCGTGCGATCGAAGCGGTTGCTTTCTGGTTCATAAAGTTCAGTGCCCGGCAGTCTTTCACCGTCGCGCCTGACATAAGGCAGACCGTCTTTCGAATTTGGGTTTGGCCACCAATATGGCGCGGGATGGAAATAGTCGCGAAGGTCGCCAGAGGGACCGGGCTCGGGTTTTTGAGTAACCGAAAACGGTCCTCGGTCTAAGGCCTGCTGTGCGGCTTCGCGGACAGCTGCCCAATCTTCAGACTGCGCCGGATCGGCGGAGGTCAGGTCATAGGTCAACGCCTTTCCTCGCGTTAGAGCCGCACGGACCGGACGGGTCGACAACATGTCCAAAGTAGAACGGATCGCTGCCGAGCGTGCGACACCGCGGTTGACAAATGCCCTTCGATCCGCCTGTTCAAGATGAGCTTTTCCTGACGCGAGCCGCGCGACCCAACCGGCACGCCCGACCCGATGACCATCGGGGTGAACACGGCGCGGTGGGATGTCAAAATCTTCCACAGGCCACCGCGTCCACGCCCCTTCAAGGCCAAGATGCAGAAACAGTTCTACTTTGGGGCGTCGACCATAAGGAAGGTCTTCGTTGAACCTCAGCGGGGCATCGCACCGAAAAACCAATTGGGGCTCTTCTTCCGCAGAAAAGGTATTGTTGGGTTCCAGCAAATCTTGATTGTTGGTGATCCTTGCCATTGGAACAACAAAATATCGCTTGTCCCGGGCCTCTAAGATGTTCGAATGCAGCTGTGCCCATCCTGAGGACGTAAGGAAGCAATTCCCATCAAAAGGTAGCGCCCATTTGCCGTATTCCAGACAAAACTCAAGAGCTGCATTTCTTGCACCGTTGTTGTGCATCACATAGTTGTTGCGGGCGCGGTAAGCCTGCATCGTCGCCTGCGTCGTGTGCGTACTCGTTGTATCTACCTCGAATTGCCCGTTGTAGAACATATCAGGCTGTTTGAACGTGTCGAAGCTGTAACCGATAGACTGATATTCTTCCGGATCAAAGGGGATACGCCGATAGGTCTGCCCTCGTTCCTCGAGCAAACTGATTATCTTTGCTTCGTTTTCGGAGTTAAATATCCTATTGAGCAACCATAACTTTTTGACGCCTTCAAATTCGGGCTCATTGTCCAGAATAAAGCGTACATTCGAGAGGCTTTGACCGACCTTGTGCCTTGGTTCGAGATCGTTACCAACAATCCTACAGAGCGCAAATGTATCTACAATATCATTGACTTCAGATTCCAGCTTTGGATCAATGGGCTCTTGTTTTACATCACTCAGGTTACCGCTTATATCACCCATACGCGGCACTTCATATGAAGCACCAAAGCGATTGCGCCTGATTCGGTTGCGCCTTATGTTTCGCCAATGCCTGTTCAGCCTGTATAGCAGGTAGAGAGGAAACAGAGCGATGATTGCTATTCTGATTTGTAGGGAGCTTCGCTTGAAGTCATGTTTAAGTTGTTCGAGCAAAGCTTGCCTCCTGTTAGATCACTTTGACACGCATATTGGCTTTGTTTGATCTCTTCAACCAACATAAAAGCGACAATTCGCTCATGCTTGGTCCGACTCATCAGAGCCTCTGTTTACTGCACGGCGGATAAAACGAACGATTGGAGTGGAACTACCGCATTTCAACCCGTATTAAGCCGACTAATATAGAAGCTGATACTTGGGGCAAAGCTGGAGATACGAAGATGCGAATTTGGCCAAGTAAGAAGCGGCATACTGAAGCTTTGGCAAATCAGATAGCACCAATTGCCGAGCACGCCTCAGCGGGTTCAGATCTGATCGAGGACGTGAAATTCAGTGCCGGCGACCTTGATACTCTCAACGACTCTGTGCTCGCTCAGATTAGGGCTATCTCGAAAACCGAAATTGCAGGCCGCGTGGACGCCGTTTCGATACCCAAAATATCTAGTGATACCGATTATCGTGCGGCGGCCAATATATTGAAACAAGAAGGCATTGTTATTGTACGCGATTTTCTGAGCAGCGACTCGCTGGTACTGGCGGAAGTTGCATCGGAAAAGGTCAAAGACGCGATGCAAAAAGTTGATGCCGATGGTGCGTATGAAGACAAATCCATGATCGTACAGTCTTCAATCAAGAAGGTGAGCGGCTACAATGCCATGGCGAGCCATGAGAAAAGCATTGTCTCCGTTCGCGGTGGTGCTGATGCAGGTATGGTGGATGTCTTCAATTTCGACAAATTTCTTGAAGGAGAACAGCATATATTGCGTGCCCCCTTCACGCAGGAATGGCTGTTGCGGTTGATCGCGGAAGAGCAAACAAATGCAGTGGCTGAAAACTTGAACCTGTATCTCAACCACGGGATCGAAAAGACACGCGGTTTTCACGCCGACTCGTACAACCCTTCTCTCAAAGGATTTGTTTATCTGAGTGATGTGCGAGAGCTGAGCGATGGCCCTTACTGCTACGTACGGCGCTCGCATAAGGACGGACCTTGGCGTCGAGCCAATCAAAAGATATCGGAACTTGCAGAAGCGAAGACCGAGACGCCCTTTGTGGATATGTCGATGGTCCTACCCGTTCTGGCGCCACGTGGATCATTTGTCCTGAGTGATCAGGCCGGTTTCCATCGCGGTATCCCACAAAAACCTGATGCTGAGCGGCGCGTTTTGGTGATGCGGTACAAATAGGCAGGCACAATCGCTGGGCCTGTCGAGGTTATGCCACGTCAGCTCAACCTTTGATCTTGCGCCAAACGCGAGACAAGATAGGTTTGTCCACTGACCGAGACGCCGCGGACCGAGATTTTCTTGATGATTCTTCGTCTGGCGCTTTCGGGTGAGACATCGGCTTGCTTTTCAGTTCTGCTTTCCGAATTTGTCGGGTTTTCTGATTAGCAATCAACTTATCGCGTATTCGAAGAATAGCCTCACCGTCTCGCGTATTAGTGCTTGGGTCTTGTGCAAAAGAATCGCAACTCAGAACCGCCAAATTCGAATAGCCAAACAACTCTAGCAAGCATAGGTAGCGCAGCCGCAAATGCGGCGGCACATCTTCCCTGAGGAACAGAGACTCTGACCCGACCAGCTGTTTCCTGTCGTTTGTAACCACGTTTCCGTCAACCGCGTGATGCCACGACGAAGCACGATGCATATCGTACAGGCGGAAACCCTGTTCGGCCAGAAAGGTCTCAATCTCGCCGTTAAGATGTTGCCCCTTGTGGATCGGAGTGTGCCATGTCTCGACCAAAAATCCCAGACAGTCATCCAGGCTGTTTTGGCTTCCCAGCAGTGCCTCCATTTCAGCGGAATGGATATCGAGCTTGATAAAGTTTGGAAGCTCCATCGTCCCTGCGGCAGTTTCTGTATCAATAGAGGTCAAACCCACTTTGACTTTTTGGGCGGTAGTTCGTGCAGGGACGCCCACTCGATCAGGGAAACGGCGTAGATAATCTAAATCTGGCGGGTAAATCGAGGAGGTCCCCGGTCTGACCGCCAAATGCAGGTCTTTTTGGCAACGTTCGCTCCAAAGCCCGGCATCGATGTTTTTTCTTTTTTCGTAGACGATGTTGTCTTCACCGCGCGGCTCAAACGTATAGATCAGGCAGTGTTCGGCAACTGCATTGAATGGTTCGAACAACTCTCCTGCGGCTCCACCGTCCACAACGGTAAATGGAGCTTCGCTGAAAAAACCGGGTTCAAACTCATCCCAGATCAGGGGCAAGTTCGCCGACCAATATCCTTGGGTATTTTTCGTCAAAGGCAAAATCCAACTGCTAAAAGGTGAAACTAGGCAATAGTGCGAAACGCTGCAATACGATTTTGGCCTTGCCCTGCCCCCTAACGCTCAACTATCTGAAACGAGCGGCTGGGAATTCTGCTTGGCCTTTGAGTATTCGCGAAGCTAAGGAGCGGGGCCATTCTTTCGAATTCGACCATACTCGTTACGGGTGGGACAGGGTCCTTTGGACACACTTTTGTGCCGCTCACATTGGAAAAGTTTAACCCAAAACGCCTCATCATTCTGTCTCGGGACGAGATGAAGCAGTGGGAGATGGCGAAACTCTTTAAGAACGACCCAAGGGTGAGGTTTTTCTTGGGTGATGTCCGGGATCGCGAACGTCTCTACCGTGCCCTCGACGGCGTCGATTATGTTGTCCATGCAGCGGCCACGAAAATCGTCCCAACGGCAGAGTACAATCCGTTCGAATGCATCAAGACAAACGTTATCGGCGCAATGAACCTGATTGACGCTTGCATCGACAAGAAGGTCAAGCGTGCGGTTGCGTTGTCGACAGACAAGGCGTCCAGCCCAATCAATCTTTATGGCGCATCAAAACTGGCTTCCGACAAGCTGTTTGTTGCGGGTAACAGCTATTCGGGCGGTCAGGACACGACCTTTTCCGTCGTTCGATACGGCAATGTGATGGGGTCCCGTGGGTCGGTTATTCCTTTCTTCATGTCATTGGGCGAAAAGGACAAGCTGCCGATCACGGATTCACGCATGACCCGCTTTATGATCACGCTCGAGCAAGGCGTCGATCTTGTTTGGCACGCGTTTGAAGATATGGAAGGCGGTGAAACTTACGTACATAAGATACCGTCGATGAACATCATGGACATCGCGAAGGTAGTGGCACCGGGACGGGGTCATGAAATTGTTGGTATCCGCCCCGGAGAAAAGCTGCACGAGCAGATGATCGGCGCTGAAGACGCAATGTTCACCTATGAATACGACAAGTATTACAAGATATTGCCCGCAATCAGCGGCGATGACCCCACCCGAGATAAACGCATCAAGGGCGGCAAAAAAGTTGCGGAAGATTTCGTCTATTCCAGTGACAACAACCCGTCCTGGATGGATCCTCAAGAACTGGCTGATTGGATTGAGACCAACCGCGCAAAAATCGGCGCAATCTAATGATACCTTACGGCCGCCAAGACATTACCGAAGACGATATTGCGGCGGTCCGTGACGTACTGACGTCTAAGTTTCTTACGCAGGGTCCCGCCGTCCCAGCGTTTGAGGCCTCGGTATCAAAGAAAACCGGAGTGCCGCACGCGATCGCAATGAACAGCGCCACATCTGCTTTGCATGTGGCCTGCGCCGCACTTGGGCTTGGACCTGGCGACTGGCTTTGGACCCAACCGAATACCTTTGTGGCATCCGCGAATTGTGCGCTTTACTGCGGTGCTCAGGTGGATTTCGTCGACATTGATCCAGAGCGTTTCACAATGTGTCCGGCGCGTCTGGCAGACAAGCTTGCCAAGGCCGAAAAGAAAGGCAAGTTGCCCAAAATCGTCGTGCCCGTTCATATGTGCGGCCAGCCCGCCGATATGGATGAGATCGGCAAACTTGCGCAAAAATACGGTTTCGCCATCATTGAAGATGCGAGCCATGCCATTGGCGGAAGTTACAAGGGCAAGCCTGTGGGTGCACATCCCGGCACCGCAATCAGCATTTTCAGCTTCCACCCGGTGAAAATCATAACGTCCGGCGAGGGCGGTATGGCTTTGACCCGGAATTCAGAGTTGGCAGCAAAAATGACAATGCTGCGCAGTCACGGAATTACACGCGACCAAGCCCAGATGACCCAAGATTCTGACGGTCCCTGGTATTATCAGCAGGTTGATCTCGGTTGGAACTACCGCATGACGGACATTCATGCGGCTTTGGGCCTCAGCCAGATGGACCGCCTAGATGACTACATCAAGCGTCGGCACATACTGGCGAAACGCTATGACGTGGCTCTGTCGGATTTACCACTACGGATACCAGCACGCGTTGACGATTGCATTTCTGCGTTTCACCTATACGTCATTCGTCTGGATGACGCGGACCTGCGCCGTCCGGTTTTCGAGTATCTGCGTGCGGCCGATATTGGCGTTAATGTGCACTACATCCCGGTTCATTTGCAGCCTTATTACCGACGCATGGGCTTTGCAGAAGGGGATTTTCCGCAGGCCGAGGACTACTACACGCGTGCGATCAGCCTGCCGCTCTACCCGACATTGCGGGAAGCCGAGCAAGACTTTGTCATTGCCAAACTGGCAGAGGGCCTCGGAGCATGATGAGGTCATTAAGGAGCAGGAGAATTTTCGGATTCGCTGTGCGTAAGGTGAAACGATGAAATACGCCATAGTAAGCACATATCCGCGGGCAGGCTCTCAGAATATTGGTGACAAACTCATCGAACGCGCAACAATTATGGCGCTGCAGACCGTAGACCCCAATGCCGAGTTCGTCAGCATCTGGCGTGCGGATGACTGGCGGAACGTCGCAGACACAATTTCGAACTGTGATCATGTGGTATTCGCCTGTCTGGCTATCCGCAAAAATATGGCAAGCGTTTATCCTTATTTAGAAAACATCCTCGATTTAGACGTCCCGATATCGGCAATTTCCGCAGGGACAAGCCTTACCCCCCTTGCGGATCATCGTTTCCAGTCAGGCTTCTCGGCGGATGATATAGCGCTTCTGCGGCGCTTTTCCGAAAAAGCAGTCGTGTTCACATCTCGCGGTGCGACCACGCAGCTATTTTGTGAGAAAAACGGACTGTCCAAAGCGCGCCTATCTGGTGATGTTGCCTTTTGGGACACACGGTTCTCTGATCGAACGTTCGAAGAGCAGGATCGAATCCGAAATATTGCAATAAGCGATCCTCACGCGGGTGATTTGTACCGCCCTGTTTTCGAAGGGCTGGTCGGGACGTTGCGCGCTCGTTTTCCTGAAGCGCGGGTCGAATGCCTGCTACACGGGCTGAATTCGGATATCGAAGATGCCTGCACTCAAATGGAAGTGCCGCAGCGCGAAATCTATAAAGATCCAGAGAACGGCCTGGATGTTTATGATGAATTCGATCTCCACGTGGGCTTTCGCGTGCACGGGCACGTAAGCGCGTTGCAAAGGCGTATTCCCAGCTATCTTTTTGAGCAGGACGGGCGTGGCGCTGATTATGGTTTGACCCTCGACCGAAAAATCTCAATTCCTTGCTACAGGTTGCCAAGCTCTTTACTCAAGCCCCAGCTCTCGCGCGAGAAACCTGCCGGTAGGCTCCATAAATTGCTTGGCAAACATTCACGTGAAGCCAAGCCTCTGGATGCAAAACCCGCCCAAAAGCTAATCGACGGCTCTTTGCAATTTATGGAAGCTCTGCTTGCTCAAGATGCGGCAAGAAACTTCTCGAACTTCCTGGAATTCGAAAAGACAATTGCCCGCTTTAACTCGGCAACTCGCGCAGCAATGAGCGCAATTGCAGCGGCCCATCGCTGAGATGACTCTCAACGTCGTATTTCGCACAGACGCATCAGTGGCAATTGGGTCCGGGCATGTGATGCGGTGCCTCACGTTGGCTGACACGATAGCACAGGCAAACGGGCGGGTTCATTTTCTTTGCCGTCGGCTTGATGGTCATCTTGAGGCCCTTATTCGAAATCGTGGTTTTTCAGTGACAATGCTGAGCGCACCACAGTCGCCTTCAAGTCTTGATGCTTCCGATTGGCTGCAAGTTACGCAGGCTGAAGATGCTGCGGAAACCATAGGCATCCTGAACCAAGAGCCAGGTGGGTATCCCGACTGGATCATAGTCGACCATTATTCGCTTGATGCCGAGTGGCACAACGCGCTGCAACCCAATGCTTCGCGGATAATGGCTTTGGATGACCTCGCAAACAGACCCATGGCGGTCGATCTGTTGGTTGACCCAACGCTGGGTCATTCAAAAGACGATTACCAAAGGGTGTTGGCTCGGGACGCGCTGTGTTTGACCGGGCCGGACTACGCTTTGCTCCAGCCTCGTTTTGCCGCTTTACGCGCGCAAAGCCTTGCGCGGCGCCAACTGATGCCCGCCCGCAGGTTATTGGTTACCATGGGCGGTGTCGACAAGGACAACCAAACCGGCAGTATCGTAGGTGCTCTCGATACTTTGCAGCCTCAAGAAATAGAAGGGCTTGACGTAGTTCTGGGCCGGAACGCGCCACATATCGATGAAGTGCGCCTTCAGTTATCTCGATTGAACATATCAGCGCAGTTGCATGTGGAAACACAACGCATGGCTGAATTGATGATGGATGCAGACATAGCAATTGGTGCAGGAGGCGGCACCAGTTGGGAGCGTTGCTGTCTTGGTCTGCCAACGATTGTGATCGCAATCGCCCAGAACCAGATGCAGATAGCGCGCGCTCTGCACGATACTGGTGCAGCCATTGCGGTGGAGCCAGAAGACGAAGCTGATTTCGCCTTGCGCCTCATTGCGGCGTTGCGATCCCTTTTTGTCACCGGAACACGAGAGGCCATGTCCCAGCGCGCGGCTTCTATCTGCGACGGTCTGGGAAGCAGCCGTGTTTTGCAAGCAATGCGTTGAGCATACGCCTGCAGTGTACTGAACCAAATCAGGACTTTTTATATGCCACCGGTTTCAGTAATTGAAATCCTGAAGTGAAGAGTGCGCCTGAAAGCACCAAGAGGTCGGATGAAATGAAATTTTTGTTGTCAAGGTTTTGGGGCGATCGAACGAAACAAGCCAAAACCGCGTTAACGCACTACGCTGATGGGTTGCACAGAGTTGCGTGTGTGATCGACAAAACACCCGACTACCACAAGTTCATGACCGATAGCCTCAGCGCAGAGGAACAGTTGGCCTTTTCCAGCGATCATGACATAAATTCGCGGCGGATGAACGCGATAGAACTGGCTCGGAAAGCGATTGAACCAAGTGTCGTTCGCGTCATGCACCCCGACATCGAAGGCATCGCCTTCGAAGGTAAGACGGAGAACAACTTGAAGGAGTTCCGTTTTCTTCAAGGGCTCTGCACATCGTTGAATTTACAAGTAGAACGAAACAACTACTCGTACTTTAAAAGATCGCGGCAGGTCAAAAATTCGAACAGATTAGATCTGATGATTTCGCGCAGTATCATGGAATCCTTTTCCGCTTACATCACCTCTCGGCAAACGGTCGAAGCTGGACTTGTGCACCAGTTGATCCTCTATAGCAGGTTTTTCAAATCAACACTGATTGCCTTCTTGCAGCGGGATGCCATACGCCCGCGGCTGCTTGTTCAGGCCAACGATCATTCACCCATTCGCGTGGCTTATTCCTTGGTAATGAAAAGCCTGGGCGTTCCCCGGCTGTACCTTCAGCATGCTCAGGTCAGCCCAGCGTTCCCGCCCTTGGATTATGAATTCAGCGTTTTGCACAACGGGCGCTCGTTGCAAATTTATCGCGACATCGCACCCATAACCGGTGAGGTATTTGTCATCGGTCGGGAAACTGCGGATGTGCCGAAAACGTCTCTTGAGCTTGCCCGCCAAGGGCCATGTGAGGTTGTCATTTACCCTACTGCTCGTGTCGATATGGACGGTCTGTTAAAAGTAGTCCGGTCACTTTCGCGGAACCCGGATGTCAACAAAGTGCGGATCAAACGGCATCCTCGGGGCAACCAGATATTTCCCAACGATTTCCAAGAATTAGAAGTTGAGATTACTGACGAACGCCCCGAGCATGACCACGTGGCTATCGTTGGCAACTCTTCTGTAGCCTTGGAACTGGTCAGCCAGGGCACGCCTGTTTATCAATGCTTCGAAATCGACTTCGTAACACGAGATTACTATGGCTTTGTCCAACGCGGTTTAGTCCCTGAAATTACCGCAGATATGCTCAGTTCCCAATTCTGGAAGCCATACAACATCAATGAGACCTGGAAGCGAACATATGCGGAATGGATCCCTGGCGCAGATCAGTCCGCGCAAAATGCCAAAGCGCTCGTGAAAACCGTTAGCCCGTATGTTTGAAGATCAATTTATCTGAGGGTGCGAAGCTGCCCATCCAGCTCTCAGGACCCACTGTTTTCAGCCTACCCACGCCTGAGCAGCCGCTGGGCCTCCCCAACTGAACTGGTCCACCGTTATGTTTAGGAAACGGAGGACCACGAATGGCAAACAAGAGACCAAAGCCCGAAGAGAT
>NZ_JBQGAN010000043.1:0-17569 GCF_056542865.1 Ruegeria sp. AA6 | reverse complement strand
GCTTTGACAAAGGCCAGCGTCAATGAAACGGGGCTCTGGCTAGTCATCGGGATTACGTTCCTTTGGACATGTCAGGTCTCGGGTGAACGGGTGTGGACAGGAGGTCCGATTCGGGAAAAGCGTAGCACAAAAAGTTAGAAACTTACGGGCAGGCCCTCTTCCCGAAATGCACATAACGCATTGAGAAAAATGGACATTAATGGTCACGATTGCCTACCAGCAGTGTGCCTGCCGGTAAGCAGCATGTGCTGCCGGATCAATGCGGATGAGGCGTCCGCCGGGGCCGACCCGAATAACCTCAAGCAGGCCTGACGCAATCGCACGGCGCACCGTCTTCTCGGAGCAATTGTCCAGTTCAGCGACGTCTTTCATCGTCAGAAGCTGGCGGGGTCGGCTCTTCTTGGAAGTGATCTGTGGCATCCTGATGCGCCTCCTTTTGGTCAGAGGCGTTCCGACCCAGTTCCCGTACTGCCTGGGCAGCCAGCAATCGGACCAACTGGTCGATCGCTGCCTCAACCTGCCGGTGCGCGTGGTCGTCAGAAGGGGATATGGTAGGAACGCGTGTCATGCCATGACCATGACAACGCGGGCTTGCTCATTCTAAGTGTATTGATTGCCGAATATTGGCTCAGCCCAGAACTCCTCAGCCTCTTTGGACTGTGCATTGCGAAAATTATCCCGGTCCCTTCGGATCGTTTCTCCGCTCAATTCCTGAACCGGATCGGTAATCATCTTCACGACAGCTTGGACGAACTCAATTAACAGACCCTGGCGCTGCCCACCTGGGCGACCATCGGAGTACGTTGTGATGCCGAGATCACGGCCTGTACCGCACCAAGTGTAGAAACAGGACTCCACGATATACTGGCGGCGTTTGTCGCTCGAAAATCGCTTATCACTAGGTGACATATCCGCAGCAGTGCCGGGCGTCTCCAGAATGCGTTGAATGGCATCGACGACATCCTGAGTAAGTGTCGTTGCGGTCTCAAGCTTGTCGAGGAGCTGGGGAAGAAGGTTTGCGTCCTCAGGCGTCGACGCGAAATAAGTCGAAAGCGAGCTCAACGCGTTCCGGAGTTCTTGGGGAGCAATGGATCGCCTTTTGGCATTCCGCAAAAGTTGCTTGAGGTGCGTTTGACCTCGTTCAATCGCTTGCGAGCGTCGGACCTCGGTCAGATTGATTGCAATGTCGTCATCGTTGTTTAGGCAGTGACCAAGCATTGCGGACAAGTCGCGCACAAGCGTTGTTGGCAGATCAAACTGGTCGCACAAGCCCCCGATCATGTCTTCGGTAAGTGCGCCTTGTTCTCCATAACTGCCAAGCTTCCATGACATAGAGGACTTGATCCCATCCATGTGCGGGTAGACGGAATAGTCACCTTCGGTATCTGCAACGTCTCGTTTGCCCTTCAGACCGCTGTCCGCGTTAGCGCTCATGTTGTTCTCCGTTTGGGACACTCCGTAGTCGGGTCACACGTCCAATAGCCGACGCACATCACGGCAATACTGATTGCTGAGAAATCGTGCTAGTTGAGACGAGGCAACCGCTCCAAAAGTTGCACACAAATAAGAGAACGGAAAGAGAACTATTTAGTCCCGGGTCTGTGTCGAGCCGCTGACCCGAACCGCCTGCGCTATTGGTGGGCTGCGGCGCTTCGGGTCAGCTAAGGTTTGTACAACTTGCGGCCGCGCGAAACACAAAGATCCCCAAAAAAAGCAGATCAATACACTTAGTCAGCAAGAGCGCAAAATCGGACGTTCCGGGCCGGGATGGGTCTCCCCGTCTCCGTTGCGTCCGGTTTATTCTTGCCGCTTTCCCTGGCAAACGATCAAAAAAAGCGGTGACCACGGTGTGTTCACGACCGGCCACCAATTGTGAACTATGGTTCGGGGACTACCCCATCCCGCACCGACGCGGCTCCTTCTGGCCCGGTGCAGAAACGCGACTACGGAACCCACCGGTCGACGTATGTCTTGAGACACTCATCGGACCGGGGACCGCCGAGACCGTACGCGGTCAAAGCGGGGCAGGTGAGAAGCCTGCGGGGAAGCGGCTGGCCTCCGACAAAAGGCATCGCGCGGATACGAACCTGAAAGCGAAGGGCCTTCTCCCGCAAGACCGGGGAGAAGGAGCGGGGGCCGGATATTGTCTGGCAAGCAAGGGCGAAGATGTGTTTTTGGTAAAAACGGCCGTGGCAATCGCCTCAGCACTTCCTCTTGTATACCATTACATCTCCATGGCAGCTTTAGGTTGCAACCAGCCGCCAATGCACGGTCGCACTGACTAAAAACCAAATAGCAACTGCGACACTAGCGTGCTGACGCTGTCCGCCTTTCCTGCAGATTGATGCGAATGTGGCGCTGTATTAAGTGTGTTACTTCTGGCTGAGCAGAGTTGAGTACGAATCGGCCTCATTGCATTTCCCCTTGTGCTCATTGATCCGTGTCAAGATTTGCGCGGGCAAGAAGTGGTACAGTCAACGGTAATTCAGGGGGGGCTCATGGAAGAGTTGATTGAAATCGGAAGATCATTCGTTCAGGCCATGCGTGAGCGCAGGGGCCTTGGAAGTGTTGATGAGATGTATGCCGAAAACGCGCAGTCGATAGAGGCTGTTGTGCCTCCGGTTCGACAATTCCGCGTAACAAAGGGTCGAGAAGCCATCAAGGGAAAAAGAGAGGATTGGTTGGCGTCGCATGAAATCCAAGAACTAGAAGTGGATGGCCCCTACGTCCACCCACCCAACCGCTTTGGAGTGCGCTTCAGAGCTGAAGTGATTCAGAAGGCTACGGGTGAGCGTATGACCCTGCGCGAGATCGCAGTGTATTCGGTGGCGGACGGCAAGATTGTGCTGGAAGAGTTCTTCATGCTGCCGAAGTAAGGGGAGCGACCAACAACATTGTCTCTTCGTTGGTTTAATCCGTGCGCACGGCTCTCGGGCAAATTGAAATTCCGGACGGAGGTCGGGAATGCAACACAGAACAGTGGCATATTACGTAGGAATTGATACTGACGACGCGTCGATTTTGAAATGCGCTGAAAGTTCCCGTAACCAGAACAGTCACTTGAATTGCGTGTTGATCGCGGACTTACCCAACCTGCCTTACCTAAAGTATGGATCAAACAGGTTCGTTGAGGCGGGTCTTCCTTCAAACTGGTTGGATGCTCTCAACGAAAAAAATGCCGCCTTGAAGTCCCGCGCCACAGAAGTTGAAGCGCTCCTGGTCGGGCAGGGCGTATCTGCAAATGTAATTGCCTTTATGGGATCTGGAGCAGAGTTAAAGCATCTTGTGGCTGGCCAAGCCAATAGCTCTGATATCGCTTTTCTAGACGCTGAGTTGCGAAAATATCCCGATTTGTTTCATAAGATCGCCTACGGAGTATTATTCCATTCGCCGGTAGCCCTGATGATAAACGGAGATCCGTTTGCCCAACGCGACTGCATTTTTTTGGCATGGAATGATAGTCTGCCTGCGTCTAGGGTTGCGCATTTAGCCTTACCCATTCTTCTGGCGGCCAACGAAGTTGTGATTGGGTGTTTTGATTTGCCGTCGCCTGATGACGTAGAAGGTCTAGTGCCCGGAACTGACCTAGCTGGATGGCTTAGCCATCACGGTTGCACCGTGACCGTGTCGCAGTTTCCGTGCGGCGGGAATTCAATTGAAGACTGCATTCAGGAACGCGCACGAGAACTGGGGGCCGACCTCGTTGTTATGGGCGCTTACGTGCATTCCCATTTGCGTCAGTCGGTATTTGGGGGAACGACGCAAGCAATGTTGGAGCAGACAAGTTTGCCAGTGCTATTCGGGCACTGATGAAGAAAGCTGGCGATTGTGATTTGCTGGGATAGGCGGCTCTATGCGTTCATCGGGTAATACGGGAACAGCCAGTTGTTATTGGGTACTCGCTTGAGGTTAAAGTTGATTTGCCCGACCGGTTCCGCCAAGAAAATCTATCACAATTGACGTCAGTTCATCCCAGTCAGTAAATTCCCGCACCCCATCTTGTGGATCGATTTTTCGACCAAGCAAGACAACGTGCTTAAGGATCTCCCTCTCAAAATACCCGTAGTTTTCCGGCTTCACTGCGCCTGCGACCAACGCCGTTGCATCTGGTTCAAAACCTGTTCGCATTAGCATTTCGTTGAGATAGTCGCGCGCTTCTTCTCGACCTGACACGAAAGCAGCTTTTAGACCGATGGAAAGCACGAGAGACTTTCGTTTCATTAGGGCATCTCTATTTGAAGCGACAAAAGCCTCGAATGACTCGGGGTGTCTACGCTCGTGGACAGGGGCCAGAAGAACAACCTTGACCACATCGTCAAGCGATACGTGGCTGGACATTTCATCGGTATTGATCAGCTTTGCATTGAAACCGGCATTCTTCGCGACACTGCTGATGAAGCGCGCAATCTTTGCTGTCTGGCCTTCAACTGTAGCGAAGGCGATGAGTACGGTCATTCCGATCCTCCCATAAATCGGTCTGAATAGATTGCTGATTATGAATAAGAGGCGTGCTTTGCCCTTGATCTCCATCAAAGGCGTTACTTGGGAGAGTTGTGAAATTCCTTTTCTGTCCACGCAGATCATGTCTTTTGAGTAAGTTCGCGACGACATACATCTCCACGCAAATCAGCCTTTTTCGGCTGATAATTTTGAAGTTAGCCAAGGCTCAATAGTCTGCCTGGTTACCGTAAGGAAAAGGCCAAGACAGCGATGAAGACTATGAAACTGATGCACCAAACTGCGAACTTCACCTGTTTGCGTGTGGGCAGGTTTCTGAGCAGTCTAATCATAGTCAAACCTTTCAGACAAAATCCGGTGGGACGCGGTGCCCCGTGCGATCAGATGATCTTCGACGGCGTCCATCATGGCAGGGGGGCCGCAGAGAACAAAAAGCCAGCTTTCAAATTGTTCAGAAGACAAATTGCGATCCAACAGGGGACCGTCGATCAAGCCTGTCTCTCCGGACCAATCCCTTGGCGGTTCGGATAGAACAAATACTGTTTCTTCTTTGGACAATTCCTGGCGAAAAACAATCTGCTCCTCCACCCGGTTGCCATAGATAAGCTTGAGATCGCGCTGTGTTCTACTCAGTCGAACTTGACGCATAATGCTCAACATGGGCGCGATCCCGACACCACCTGCGATTAAAACAATTCCTGTCTCAGGGCGGTGGCTGATCGACAGATTCCCATGTGGGGCATCCAGATAGACCCGGGTTTGCGGGGCGATCTGTCCGAGACTGCATGTAAAATCCCCAAGTTCCTTTATCAGGAATGAAACTTCGGAGCCTTCGGCTGGTGCCGAACTAATCGAGAATGGGTTCTCGTGCAGCGAGAAAGCACTGTGGCCGACGTTTAGCCAGGCAAACTGCCCTGCTTCGAAGGTTAGTCCGTTGTGACCATCTGGCTTGATGCGCAACTCCCATTGCCTCGGTGTTAGTCGAGACACAGAAGTGACGCGCCACGGCCTTTTCCTCTGACGTAAAGGCCGAACGAGATAGACATACAGCACAGTTCCAACTGCAATACTGGTCAGGGTAAGCCAGAGATACGCCAATAGCGGATGCCCACCGTAGCGCCCAGCATAGACCGTGTGGTGCAACAGCAGGCAAGCAATCACCAAGGCTCCCAGCCCGTGAAAGAGGCGCCATGTCTCGTACTTGTAATCAAGGGATTTACGGGCGATAGCCGAGGCGACCAGAATGAACAGTAAAAAATATGCGCCGATGCCCGATACCAGCGCTGAAAAGTCGGTCGAAATCGTAATTTGATTTGTTTCATCCCACGGTCGGCGTCCGCCAGAAGGCGTACCCTGATACAGAAGCGGGTGTATCAGCGCAAAGCCGAGTGCTGTACGCGCCATCAACTGATGCACCCGCATGGTCACATCCATACCCAAGCCGGAAGAGATGAACCTGAACCGCCCAGACAGCAGGAACTCGACTAAGATTATTGAAAACGCAAGCATTCCAAGCCCGGACGCGAGCTCTTGATGAAAGGATCGTGGTGGCCATCCCAGAGACCAAGAAAAACCCAAGGGAGCCAAGATCAGCAAAACGTAAATCAGCGCCAGATAAAGCCATTTCATACGGTTTCGCTCCACTGTGCTAAAGCTAAGCAGCTCGGGCTCATTCAAAATAAACGCTAGGCTGACCTGGGGTTCCGATCAAGACTACTGAGATTGGTGTTAAATCCACCACGACATGGCAAGCTTGGTGGGCGATGTTTCCCGATTCTGTTCGTTCAACCGGTGCGTGCGATCTGGCGAAGGATGAGGTTGCATGCTTGCGCAAGATCAAGGTCCTTGACGGCTTTTTCTGTCATAATGTTGCGCGCGCGAAATCAGACCAAAGGAGGAGGCTCAAAAAATGCTAGAAGACAAAAAATCCCCGCAACTTTTCACTGGAACGCATCCGCTCTCCGACAACTTTCGGCGTGAAATGGAAACCCTGATGTCGCGTTTTTTCGGGGGAGGATCACCTTTCCTACCAATGGAAACGGCTGCGCAACGCACGGGTTTTCCGTCTCTTGACATGACAGGTGCGATTTCACCTGCAATCGATGTCCAAGAAACGGATTCTGCGATTGTCCTGACGGCTGAATTGCCAGGGCTCGAAGAGGATGATGTGGAAATTGAAATCAAGGATCGCAGGCTAATCCTGCGCGGTCAGAAGAAGATTGCGCATGATGAAACGGGCGATCTACGTGTCAGCGAAAGAAGTTATGGCAGTTTTTCTAGAGCCATGTCGCTGCCAGACACTGTGGAAATCGACAAGATTTCAGCTGAATTCGACAAAGGCGTTCTGCACATCGAAATGCCGAAGTCTGAGCCTCAGAATCCAAGCCGTAAGATCAAGGTATCGTCGAAATAGACGGTCTGTTGGCTCGATACCATGCAAAAAAATGCCAATGCAGAGGGTCGATCATGGATCGGCCTTCTTAGAGTTGCGGCCTGATAAGTGTCTTTGGTTGAATCCGGGCAGGTATCGCAAGTGTTTGTATAAATGCGTTTTTGTACATTCGCACCAGGCCATGGGTTTGGTGTTGCAGCGTGGTAGAATGCCCTCACGCGTTTGGATAGGGGGCCATAATGCGAAAACCAGAAGCGAGTAGCATTACATCCTCAGGAAATGCTGGTGAAGGTGAGGTGCGGGCCTTTCTGGAGAGCCTGACCGGACCCTCGCGCGGAAACGTGAACTGGCTTGTAGATAAAACCCTAACGGTTTCAGTTGACAATGGCAGGGTGCTAAACCTTCGACCTAAAGACAACCTGCCTCCCCATGATAACGATATTGCGACCCTACAGTGGGCTGACGACGGTTACACAATAACCGCATCGGTAGGGCGCAATGTATGGGTAAATGGACAAAAAACCTCATCGGCGTCTCTTAACCATGGCGACATGATCGAGTTTGGCGAAATGGGTCCTATGTCTCGATACAGGTTGTGCGATCACTCATTTCCCGCGCACCATACAGTCGAGGATATCCTCAGTGATGCATATGCTTACACCCGAACGAGCCGTCGACCTTTCGCTAAAAAGATGTCTGGTGCCCTGCGCGATAGTGGGCGGCGGCTTGCCTCTCAAACGACGATATTGTTCAGGATCACAGTTCTTTCGACGCTTCTTGTGATCGCGGGGTTTGGGTACCTGCTTTACCAAAACGACCGGCGCTTGGCGGATAGTATTGAACAGGAGTCCCGCAAGATTGAAGCGGTCGCAGTTATGCTCGCTCAGACGCGAGAAGACGCGCTTACGCCTGATGACTTGGCTTCGTTGCGTGACGCTTTTGAGAACCAGGTTTTGTCGACCGAGCAGCGTCTTGGAACCTTGGAGCAACGGGCGGGGGCACCCACACGGGTGATAGCTGCCTCCACTCGATCTGTAGCTTTCCTTCAGGGGGCTTATGGATTGCGCCACGTGGAAAGCGGGAAGATATTGCGGCACGTTTTGGGACCGAACGGAGAAAACCAGAGGACCCCGTTTGGCCAGCCTTGGATAGAACCGGACGGGACCGGCGAACCTGCAGAATTTCAGTTCACCGGAACAGGGTTTTTGATTGCTGGGGTGCCATTGATGGCCACCAACCGCCATGTCGCTTTGCCCTGGACCTCGGGGAACCGAGAGAAAGCGCTGAGCGACGCTGGTCTTGAGCCAGAGATGTTGAAGCTGCTGGCCTATTTGCCTGATCAGACGAAACCAATAGAGGCGCGTTTGGTCCGGTTCAGTGAAGCGGCAGACTTGGCGATTTTGGCAGTTGAGCCAAGCCGCGTTCAGGACCTCGGCCTTCCTTTGGCGGATGCCACGTCGCGCGTCGGTGAAGAGCTTTATCTGTTGGGATATCCAACGGGTTTGAAAGCTTTGATCGCGCAGGCTGGTCCGAGCTTTCTAGAGGAACTGGAGGCAGAAGGAACGATGAACTTTTGGTCGATAGCGTCCCGGCTTTCCGCTCAAAGCAAGATTCACCCGCTAGCAAGCCGGGGGATCGTTGCGCGGACGAGTGGGAGCGCCATCGTTTATGACGCTGAGACTACGACCGGTGGGAGCGGAGGGCCAGCATTGAATCGGCGGGGCGAGGTAGTTGCCATCAATGCTGCGATCCTGCCCGAGTTTGGTGGTTCAAACATCGGCGTCCCGGTCTCACATCTCAGAGTTCTGCTGGGAGAGGTGGAAAGCCAGTAATCATTCGCTCGTTCGGAAGCGCGAGTTTTGAACGACGAACACTGTAGCCAGTGGAACGATCACTGAGATCACGGCCACAGAGATCAGCAAGTATCCAAGTTGACTATAGTCCGCGGTGGACGTGACCTCACCGGTCTCAGGGTTGGTGACAGCGCGCGTGATTACGTACGTCTGGTTGAGGTACTTGGTGCTGAGGCTGCTGGCCGACAATGCCATGTTTGTGAACGATGCCATCACGGCAAAAAAGGTCGCTTTCAATTGAACTGGGGCATTGCGTGCGATCCAAGCCAACATCGGGACCATGGCAATCTGCCCAAGCGGCGATTCAACCGCTGTATCAAGAATGGCAATGAACCTTGCGTCGACAACTCCGCCGGTATGCGCCGCCGTCCATTCATGTACACCGTAGTAGAGGGCAAGGTTGGGCAGTGCGAGAACGCCCGCGGCGATCGTCAGCAATACTACCACATGCGCAATGGAGCGATTGGCCATAAACGGCCGGAGAACGATTAACCCCAGCAACGCCAGCAGCGAAGTTAACAGAGCCAGAATTGCTAGGAATTGTTCATCGAACCCCAGTTCATCGATTTCAAACCAAGTCAGGCCTGGTCCCGGCAGAGGAACGGCACGGAAAACAAAAATGATTGTCGCTGTCCCGATTAAGGCTTTGGCTTGGGCCGGTTCCAACTCTTTGAGCAGGCGCGACATGAGGTACAAGATTACCGCCAGGGAAACCGCAAAGACTGTTTCCTGCGCAAATTCGAAATCAGCGGTTCCCAGCACGATGCTAAGCACAACGAATGCCAGGCCGCCCAGCAATATGGACCATTTGACTTCGGTGACTTCATCCGGTGTGTAGGGCGGGTGGCCCGATCTTATACGCTGACGCTGGATCAAGCTGTGAAGGACGACGCCGCTTACGGACAATACAGGGATAGCCAGAGCTATCAGGTAAACTTGGCCATAAAGTGCAAGACGATCGGGCTTTTGCAAGTCCTCTTTTCCAGAGAAAATCCAGATGTTTACAGCCGCAACCGCGGCAAACCCTGAAATAATGGAAACTCTGCCCAAGGTTTGCATCGTCGTGTGCTGAGCACGGGTTTCTTCAGGCGAAAATGGTAGGCCGTTTGGGTCAACCTTTGGCACCGCCTCAACCGTCATGGCGTCGGCAACAACGTCCTGAATGGCATAGCCCGAAGGCGCCAATAGCAACGCGACGACATACCAGTCTTCCAGTGGCATAATGGACGCCATTTGCACGGGAGCGGTCACAAGCCCATACATTGTGAGCAAAGAGAATGTGATCAGGGATGCGCCGAACAGAATCAGCAGGGACTTCCAGCGCCAGAACAGGTCTACGACATGGCCAAGCGGCATTTTGAGGATCCAAGGGATACCGGCCCAAAACGCGAGTCCTGCAACGAAAGAGGCGGATAAATCGAGGTAATCTTTCAGGAAAAAAGCGCCGACGACCGAGGTCAGGCCGGACACGCCGGCCGCAAAATAGACCATCAATGGCGGCAGATAGGACCATTGCAGCTGCTGAACTAGATCCACAAACGTTCTATGCCACCAGGCCGAGAGTTTTGATCCTATGGAAGTTTGGTCAGTCGTCATATGCCGTGGTAGCTCGTGGAAGCCTTTGGGTCGTTGTATTTAGTTAGAGAAATCCAGATCCGAAAAGCAATGCACTGGTGATCACCCCAAGGATCGGTACCATAAGAGGAACGCGGAAGTGCTTGGCAGCCTCGTCCGGCTGCATCTTCAGCAGGATCAGAGAAATGTTGACAAGTACAAAGACACCCAGAACGATCTGGGATGTGCGCTCTGCCAGAGTACCAATCGGTAAAGTTTGAGTCAGCAGTACGATGATCGCCACGACCAGCAAAGTAGCAACTACTGGTGTCTGCGTTGCTTCAGGGACTATCGCCAGAACCTTCGGCAAATGGTCACGGTCAGCTAGTCCGTAGATCACCCGCGAGGCCATGATCATCTGGATCAGTACTCCGTTGACTGTCGCCACAATCGCGACTGCGGAAAAGCCCTGTTTAATCACCTCGGGGGCGTTTGAAAACACAAGCGCGAGGGGTGCTGCGGACGTCGAAAGAACATCGATCGGAACAACAAGTAGAACGGTCATTGAGGTTCCAAGATACAACACGGTCGCCAGAACGAGCGTTAGCATAATCGCTTTTGGGATGGTGCGCACAGGGTCTTTAACCTCTTCAGCGACATTGGCCATGTCCTCAAAGCCAACAAATGCAAAGAAGGCGAGAAGTGATGCTGCGAAAATGCCTCTCCACGCGTCGAGTTCCAGCGGCGGAAGCATCGAACTGATCCCATATCCCTGCGGATCTTGGATCGACATGCCCCAGCCAATCACAAAAAGAAGACCTGCGATCTCAATGATCGTGATGACAGCCGCGACAAAGACCGACTCAGTGATCCCCCAAAGCGCGATTAGACCCATGATCAAAACAACACTGATAGTCAAAATAGGGATCGCAAAACCGGTCAAAGCGTGAAGGTATGATGCTGCGCCAATTGCAACGGCAGAAGCGGAGATAACGCCCGAGGCTGCCACCGCGAGCCCAACGAAAACCGCCATCCAGTTTTTCCGAAATCCCGCCTCAACATAGGCTGCTTCACCTGCGCTGACAGGAAATCGAGTTGCGAGTTCTGCATACGAAAGCGCGGTGAGTGATACGACGAGCGCAGCTACAACGAACGACAACGCCGCAAACGGTCCGGCAATGTCTGCTGTTGCACCGACTAAAACGTAAATGCCCGCTCCGACCGTTACCCCAAGGCCATAAAGCGTGAGCAACGGGTTAGTAAGGGCCCGTCTGAGTTTCTGTTCGTTTGGATCAACAGAGTTCATAAGTGATTTCCGCCAACTGCCCATTCCGAACGTCGTCAGTGGCGTCCTTCTCTTTTTGTCTCGATTGGCGCAGCGACTTAATCCTTTGGTCAAAGCTGCACCGAATGCCTTGTGTCTCAACGTCTGGGCGCATTGGGCGCCAATCAACTAACTGGGGGCTCGCCATCACTCCTGCCGAGCCCCCGTGGGTGGAACCTCCACTCCTTCAAAATTCCGTTCACCTTTGTGATTACTTGGGGACAGGACAGTGAACGTAGAATATGTTGAAACATTCGAATTTCACTATGTAATTCATGTTGGTGCTTTGATCTATGTCAATCAACTCGCGGCGTCGGGTCTGCGAGGCTGAACGCAAACCAACTGTCGTTTGTCGTCGAACTTAAAGGCAAAGCAAACGTGTTAGGCGGTGTGAGATTTAGGGTGGAAAGCTATTCGTGATGTTTTGGAACCTGTTACCAGCCTTGGGCGGCATCGGCCTGTTCCTTGTCGGAATGCTGTTGATGACGGACGGATTGAAGGCTTTGGCAGGGGCGCGACTGCGGGATATTTTGGGCCGGTTCACGTCGACACCGTTTACCGGGGCCGTAACAGGCGCGGTCACGACTGCTGCAATCCAATCTTCCAGTGCGACCACCGTTGCGGCCGTCGGATTTGTCGCGTCTGGTCTGCTCACGTTTCCCCAAGCGCTTGGGATCATCTTTGGGGCCAATATCGGAACGACCATGACAGGTTGGCTCGTCGCGCTCTTGGGGTTCAAGTTAGACTTGGGGCAAGTGATGTTGCCAGTTGTTTTTATTGGAGCTTTGCTGGCGCTTTCGGGAAGAAAAACAGTTTCCGGCCTCGGACTGGCGTTGGCCGGGTTCAGTTTGATTTTCATTGGGATCGAGCAGCTCAAGTCCGGGCTTGACGCGTTTCGCGGCGTAGTTACCCCTGCCGATTTTCCGCCAGATACACTGCTAGGCAGGCTGAAGCTTGTATTGATCGGCGTCCTGATAACGATGGTGACGCAGTCTTCGAGCGCTGGCGTCGCGACAGCATTGGCTGCGTTAAGCGCTGGTGCTGTGAACTTCCCTCAAGCGGCGGCACTTGTCATTGGAATGGACGTGGGGACGACTTTCACCGCTGTTCTGGCCACCTTTGGTGGGGGCACTATGGCTCGCCGCACCGGTTTTGCTCATGTGATCTACAACGTGATGACGGGTATAATGGCATTTTTCCTGCTGGGGCCGTTTACTTCGGTCTTTGTTAGCGGGGCGGGGGCAGGAAATTCTCTGACTGCGCTTGTCGCGTTCCATAGTTTCTTCAACGCCATAGGCGTGGCGCTGATCTTGCCGTTCGCGAAACCCTTCGCCAGATTTGTCGAGGCGCTCGTACCCGACAGAGGTGCTGAGTTAACGAGATCTTTGGATCCTCTCGTCCTCGGGACGCCGGAAATAGCTGTGGATGCAGCAAAAGCTGCAGTCGAACGTATTGTAAGGGCCGAAGTGGCGCACCTTCGGTCATGTATTGAGGTATCGCAGTCAAGCGGAGCCGACTATAGGCGGGAGAACATTGAAACTGCTGTATCCGAAGCGCGCTCGTACCTAGACAAGATAGAATCGTCCAGCAGGTCCGATGTAGAGTTATCCAACATCAAGGGTATGTACCATATCCTCGATCATCTTGACCGGCTGCTTTACCGGTGTAGCCAAGATGATCGGATAAGCGAGTTACCAAATGACCGGCGTTTGAAACGGCTTGCTTCGGTGATGATTGCAGCAACTGATGGTTACTTGGAAGTCGACAATCCAGTGAAGTGTGAAAGTTCGCTGAACCGCGTTCGCCGTTTTCTGCGGCGACAGAGGAAACTTCGCAGAGACTTGCTCATCTCCGACGCTGCGACTGACAGTCTGCCGGATGAAGTGGTCTGGGCTCGCTTGGATGCCCTCAGATGGTTGCATCGCGTGTCTTATCACCTCTGGCGAATTCGTTGGCATTTGAACGCATTGGAAGGTGTGCCGTCTGGGCGCAAGGGTGGTGGGGTCGATGACGAGGTGGCGTAGTTGGAGGCCGGGCTGGATTAGATTCGGCACGCGCTCAAACGCTATTTGACTGAAACGCCAATGTTCGTACTGGTGCGAACAACATGAGCAAGGTCAAAGACGTTCCCTAGCTACACCGTTTAATAAGATCTTCATCCGGGGCAGCGAATTGGAGGAGCATATGCAGATTGTTCGCGGGATTTTACTGGCACTGTTATTCACGGGGCCTGCACTAGCGCAGGAGGTCAGCGTCAGTGAGGGAAGTGATTTGTACCGGACGTATTGCTGGCAATGTCACGGTTTCGAAGCGACCGGAGACGGACCAATGGCCGAAATGCTGGCTATTCGAACACCCGACCTAACCAAATTGGCGGGCGAAAACGACGGTGTGTTTCCGATAGTTCGCATAGCTGAACAGATTGATGGTCGTTCACAATTGCTCGCCCATGGCGGCGAAATGCCAATCTTTGGCGCGGTGTTTGAGACAGACCAACAAATCGCAGTGGCTCTACCTAATGGGCAACCTATGATGGTAGGCCTGCCGTTGGCGAATTTGCTCGCCTTCCTTGAGTCGATCCAGTCTGAATAGTCACTGACCAATCTGCTAGTCCGTGTCAGCCGTGCGTTTGATTGACATGAGAGTCAGTGGCGGCCCCAACACCTCGAAGACCACAGTACTGGCTAGAGTAAAGGCCATGATCGACGCGGCCCAATGCGGAAATTGTTCTCCAGCTACAAGGGCCATACCTACCGCGACACCAGCCTGTGGCAACAAAGCGGGACCGTACCAGCGGGTCTGACGGCGAGGCAGGCCGCCCAGTTTTGCTCCGCAGTAACCTCCGACAAGGCGGGCCACGGCACGCAAGAATAGGAAAAGAGCACCAGCCCAGCCCATCAAACCGAAGGCTTCAATTTCCAACGTGGCGCCAGCCAGTAGGAAGAACAAAATCATGAACGGCCACTGAATATGTTCGATCTCGTGAAAAGCACGATCATGATGGCGGGCAAGATTCCCGATCACTGCGCCCGCAACCATGCCTGCGACCAAGAATGAAACCTCCAGCCAAAGCGCGAGGCCCGCTGTAAAAAAGACTATTCCCACTGCTTCTGCCTGCATTGGCTCTCCCGGTTTCAAGCGGCCAGTCAGGTAAGCGGATGGCACGCCTAGTGCGGAACCCAACAAAATAGCCCCTCCGAAATCCCAAATCGCCGTGGTCGTGACTGTGGCCCAACCATCCGAATGACCGGCCAGAACTAAGGCGATGCTGAAAACTAACAGACCCCAAGCGTCATCAATTGCGACGACGCCCTTTAATGTCTCGGTGAAGCTGTTGGACACCCCAGATTGATTGATCACGTCTGTCATTGCGGCCGGAGCTGTAGCCGTAGCAATTGCCGCCAGCACCAACGCCAACCCGAAGGGTACGCCAATTGCGGTCAGTCCGGCAGACACAATAACAAGGGTTGCCACCACGATTGAAACCGAAATCGTCAGAATGGCTCGGCCATGTTGGACCAGGTTCTCGCGAGTCAAAGATCCTCCAAGAAGAAACGCGACCATCGTCAAGGCCACAATGGATATCTCGTCGAACCACATTGCAACGTCGAGTGGGATCAACCCCATTCCGGCGTTCCCGGCGATCAGACCGAGGAAAAGCAAGGTTGTAACACGAGGAAGATGCGTGGCCCGACCAAATTGATCGGCCGCCAATCCGGCAAGGAAGAGGACACCAAGGGTAATCAGAAAGCCGGCAACGTGCATAGAAAACCAAGCGTTAAGTTCTTGTCTAGATTACTCTAACTCCAACCCTGCCTGCTAGGAACCGGTGTCGGAGAGAATGCGAGCGCCCTGTCGCGGTCTAAGCCGAGAGTGCTAAAGATAAGGGTAATTGATCTGTATTAAGGCGAAAGCATGCCGCAGGTGGCACAATAGCTTATTCAGGAAATGAGGAGGAATTTTCGATGCCGAGAAAGAAATCTAGCACAAATAGCCCGACCTCACTTGTGGATGTTTTCAAGCAAATGCAGCCGCCCATGTCTGGTAATCCGGCCTTCGGTGCCCAGATCGAACAGTTTTGGGACGCACAAGAAAAATTGCTCGAAGAAACAGAGGCCTTTGCACAGCATTGGTTCGAACGGCGTCATGAGGCGGTCCGAACGGCTCTAAAAGCTGCACGCAATGTGTCTTCCGCGCACCCGTCCGATCCCTCTAAAGCCGTTCAGAGCATGGCGGAGTGGCAGCGCCATTCGGCGGAGCGGTTGGTTGCTGACGCTCAGGAATGGTTCGAAACCGTGTCCCGTTGTGCATCTTATGTCGCTGAAACCGAAGCTGAAGCTGTTGAGAAAACAGTTGATGAGGTTGTAGCCGCTACAAAGAGCGCGGGGAAATCTTCAAAGTCCGAGCCTGTATAGGTTTCCTGCTGCCGAGGAACCAAACTGGAATCATCGGAGCAGTAGATAGGAGGTCAAATGTACAAGAATATCCTGATCCCGGTTGCTCTGGACCAAGAACACGACACACAAGCGTCGTTTGAAGCCGCGCGCCAATTGGCTGATGCGGACGCTGTATTCACCGTGATACACGTCCAAGAACCAATTCCGGCGTATGTAGGGTCTCAGATTCCCAGCGAAGTACTTGCCAATACGCGGCATGAAATCCTGGAAAACCTGCATCAAACTGCTTCTGAAATTCCAGGCGCGAAGGCTCGGCTCATCTCTGGGCACGCGGGTAGGGCTATTGTCGACTTCGCAAATGAGAGCGATGCGGATTGCATCGTCTTGGCTTCGCACAAGCCTGGTTTTGAGGACATATTTTTAGGTTCCACTGCAAACAGAGTCGTGCATCACGCCAGGTGCTCGGTTCATGTAATTCGTTGAGCCAATGTTAGCGGTGTGGCTTCCTTTTTGAGTGGCTCGATACTTAGTGAGCCAAATCAGATCAAGAGAATTGACCGCTGAGCCAAAGAACCCTTGGACTGCAGCTTGCCTGCGGTTTCGAATTAATTAGAACGCTGGATTTCTTTATTGTGAAGAGCAGTTGCTGGTCGGTCGCTTGGACGCTTTCGACACTTGGGTTGCTTCGGAGCATCAGATTGTGTTTCGAGATGTAGTCTACTTTCCTTTTCTTCGAAGGACGGTTGTTCGATGAAGGCCAAATCCTGCTCCCGCAACCAAGAAAGTAAGGCCTCTGCGCGGTAATCCGCTTGAGGCTTTTTTGTGTTCGGATTCATAATCCATCTTGAATCTCCTATCATCGGGCAAACTGAGAATAATAAGAACCCACTACCTTCAGAAGCAGCAAGGCCTCATTTGACAATGTGATGCGCTTGGGTTTCCGGTCTTCGCTTTTGGCTGCTGGGCGGCTCCATAGTCCTCGCTCGAGAATTAGGTCGACCCATTTCAAGCTGAGAACCTCCCCGCGCCGCGCGCCTGTACCGCCGTTTGGGAATCCGGTTGGCGAGAGAAGGCTTTGAGGTGAACCACAAGAAGCTCTTTCGGCTCTATCGCGAGGAAGGGCTGCCACCGCGCCGCAGGCGCTCACGCAAGCCAGCCTAGTACCAGCCGTTTACATTAATCTCAACCGCGCCACCCAGCCTGCCTCGCTGGAACTACGCAAAGGCTCCGCTTAGAAGGCGTTGACCGCAGCCTAATCACAAGAAGGAAACAGGAACGGATTCTACATCCAGACCGGCCGGATCAAGGGGCTGGGTCATCCTCTACACCAGTGCTGCGTTTGAGGCTTCGATCTTGTGTTCGCAATTCTCTGCTTTGTGATCCCCAAACACAGCGATGCGCTAAATAAGATAGGATGGCTTGTGTCGATGCGGTGATTGACTATGGCTTGGTCAGCACGATGACACTTGTCGGTTTATCCGAACGCTCTTTGGATGCCGGAAACTTCATTTCCTAAAGGTAAGATACAAGAAGCTACTTGGTTAATACCCATCAAGATCAGACTAATTCCGGTCAACATCAAACATATTGA
>NZ_JBQGAN010000042.1:0-18692 GCF_056542865.1 Ruegeria sp. AA6 | reverse complement strand
GCCGCAGGCACGCTGCCGGGCCCAAAACCCAAGAAGGTTCGGCGAAGCCGGGCCGCCGCGGGTGCGGGAGCCTTTGCTTGCCGCCTTTAGGTCAGGTCTTTGTAGCTGATCTCACGCGCATCAGCGCCCGGGCCAGTTTTTTCGCGGCGCACGATCAAACGGTTCAAGGCATGGATATAGGCCTTGGCTGAGGCCACGACCGTATCTGTGTTGGCCGATTGACCTGTGGCAATCATGCCGTCCTCTTCCAGTCGCACCGACACAGTGGCCTGCGCGTCAGTGCCTTCGGTCACAGCATGTACCTGATAGAGTTGCAGACGTGCTTGGTTTGGGTGAAGCACGCGGATCGCTTTGAATGTCGCGTCCACGGGGCCGTCGCCGTGCTCGGTCGCGATGACGTCTTTGCCGTCCACTTCCAGCTCGACCGTCGATTCCGCCTGACCGCCGGTGCCACAGGTGACCTTCATTGACACCAGCTGCAGGTGATCGTTGGCCTCATCATCATCCAGCGTCATCAGTGCGATGATGTCATCATCGAAGACTTCTTTCTTGCGGTCGGCCAAATCCTTGAACCGCACGAAGATATCCTTGAGCTGGTTGTCGCCCACCTCATAGCCCAGCGTTTCCAGCTTGTCGCGCAGCGCCGCCCGGCCAGAGTGTTTGCCCAACGGTAAAGAGGTCCCGGACAAGCCGATATCCTCGGGGCGCATGATCTCGAAGTTTTCGCGGTTCTTCAGCATGCCGTCCTGGTGAATACCACTTTCGTGCGCGAACGCGTTCTTACCGACGATGGCTTTGTTGAACTGCACGTTGAAGCCTGACACCGTCGCAACACGGCGCGAGATGTGCATGATCTTGGTTGTGTCGATGCCCGTTTTCCATGGCATGATGTCGTTACGGGTGCGCAGCGCCATCACGACCTCTTCCAATGCCGTATTCCCCGCGCGTTCTCCCAACCCGTTGATTGTGCATTCGATCTGACGTGCACCACCGGCCACGGCGGCCAGAGAGTTCGCTGTCGCCATGCCAAGGTCGTTGTGGCAATGGGTGGCGAAGACCACCTCACCTGCACCCGGCACCGTTTCGATCAGGCGTTTGATCAAGTCTGCGGATTCCAGCGGTGCGGTATAGCCAACCGTATCGGGAATGTTGATCGTGGTCGCGCCGGCCTTGATTGCAATCTCGATCACGCGGCACAGGTAGTCCCATTCCGTCCTGGTCGCGTCCATCGGTGACCATTGCACGTTTTCGCACAAGTTGCGCGCGTGGCTGACCGTCTCGTGGATTTTCTCGGCCATTTCGTCCTGGGTCAGGTTCGGAATGGCGCGATGCAGCGGAGAGGTGCCGATGAAGGTGTGAATCCGGTTCTGTTCGGCGTGCTTCACCGCCTCCCAACAGCGGTCGATATCGGCGAAGTTGGCACGGGCCAGACCGCAGATGCGGCTGTTTTTCGACCGTTGGGCGATCTCGGACACGGCCTTGAAGTCACCTTCGGAGGCGATGGGGAAACCGGCTTCGATAATGTCGACGCCCATTTCGTCCAGCAGCTCGGCTATCTCGAGCTTTTCGTCATGGGTCATGGTGGCGCCGGGGCTTTGCTCGCCGTCGCGCAAAGTGGTGTCAAAGATCAAGACGCGGTCTTGGTCGGTCACGTTGGTCATGGGAATCTCTTTCTTGTCTGTCCTAAAGCCATTGGCGCGCGGGCGTCCTCCTCTGAGCGGGCGCGCCGGATGGCACGCTCAGAGGCGGATTAGGATCAGTAGGCCACGCAGCGACGCACCGCGAAGGGCGGTGTCCGCAAAAGGGATATCTGCGCGGTTGATCATGGGCCGAGTTTATACAGCGCCAGCGCGGAATGAAAAGACCCATTTATCGCCTAACTTAAGCTGCGAACTATCTTTCCCCTCTATCTTGATCCTGCGGTGCGGACGGCTAGGTGGCTGATAATGGAAACAGCATTGATCATTGGGGCATCGGGGGGGATCGGTCAGGCGGTTTGTCAGCGTTTGACAGGGCAAGGGACGGTTGTGACCGCCTTGTCCCGTTCAAAAGACGGGTTTGATTTGACCGACCCTGAAAAGACCAATCGGACGCTGGATGAGATTTCGGGTCCTTTCGATCTGATATTTGTTGCCTCTGGCGCGTTGGAGATCAACGGGGCCGACCCTGAAAAGACTCTGCGCACTCTCTCGGCGCAGGCGATGATGGATCAGTTCGCATTGAATGCGGTTGGCCCGGCATTGATACTGCGCCATGCCGCACGCCTTTTACCTCGTGACCGTCGCGCCGTTTTTGCGGTGCTTTCGGCGCGGGTCGGTTCGATTGGGGATAACCGATTGGGAGGGTGGGTCAGTTATCGCGCATCCAAGGCGGCCGTTAATCAGATCGTGCATACCGGGGCGATTGAGCTGGCCCGAACGCACAAACATGCGATCTGCGTAGCCCTGCATCCCGGCACCGTCAAAACAGAGTTCACCCTGAAATACCTTGGCCGTCACCCGGCGGTCGCGCCGGATTCCGCCGCAGCAAATTTGCTGTCTGTAATGCAGCGACTGACCCAGCAAGATACGGGCGGATTTTATGATTGGGCGGGAAAACCCGTGCCTTGGTAGACGGCTTAACTCAGCCGTCTGAACTGCCGGTTTCGGCTGGGGTGGTTTCGGGTGCCGCTTCTGGCTCTGTTTGGTCTGGCGTTGCAAGAGCGTCGTTTTCCCAGACACCGGACTCCTCTTCGCCATTGGCATAGCGCATTGTGCCATCCCCATGGCGCTTGTTGTCCAGGAATCCGCCTTCATAAACATCGCCGGTCGCGAAAGTTGCAATACCGTTTCCGCTGATCTTACCCGCGACCCAATCACCGGTGTAGGTGTAGCCGCTTGGCATTGTGATGGTTCCTTTGCCCTGACGCTGGCCATTCACAAAATCACCTTCATAGACTGTGCCGTCGGGAAATTTGGCTTTGCCCTTACCTTGTCGAACCCCTTCGGCCCATCCCCCTTCATAGCGGTAGCCATTGGCAAATGTAAGAACACCAGTGCCGTGGCTGACCCCGTTTTGGAACTGCCCGGTGTAGACGACACCGTTTGGGTAAGTCGCTTTGCCGTTGCCTTCGAATACTCCGGCAATCCACTCTCCGTCGTATATGATCCCGTCAGAGAACGTATGCATACCTTTGCCGTGTGGTAAGTCGGCGCTGAAATCGCCGATATAGGTCGAGCCATCGGGGTAGGTCAGTTCGCCAAAGCCTTCGATCTGGCCGTCCTGCCACTCGCCGGTATAGTCGAACCCATCGGTGCCCAGAAAACGCCCTTTGCCGTGGCGGCGGTCGTCGGAGTATTCCCCCTGATACGTCGCGCCGTTGGCATAGGTGGCCTTGCCTTGCCCCTGACGGCGCCAGTTCATCAGGTCGCCTTCGTACAGGTCACCATTTGCCTGCAGTAACCGGCCCTTGCCGGTGGCCTGATCGTTGACCCATGCACCAGTATATACCTGGCCGTCCGGGGATGTGTGGGTCCCTTGCCCGTGACGTTGGCCGTCCAGAATGTCGCCTTCGTACACGCCGCCTTTGGTATAGGTGATCTTGCCTTCGCCTTGTTTGACGCCGTCAACCCAATCACCGTCATAGCTGTACCCGCTGGGGTCGGTTAGCATGCCCTTGCCGTGATGCAGCGCGTTCCGAAAACCACCTTCATACTGTGCGCCGTTTGCGTAGCTCACCACGCCCTGGCCGTTTATAGTGCCTCCGGACCATTCGCCGTCATAGGTGCCGCCATCGGGATAAATGATTTTTCCTCGCCCTTCGGGTTGGCCTTTGACAAAATCGCCTTGATAGACCGAGCCATTGGCATAGCGCGCAACGCCTTTGCCCTGAATTTCACCCTCGAACCATTCGCCCTCGTATTCGAAACCATCTGGCAGGCGATAGGTTCCCGTCCCGTGCCGCAGGCCGTTTTCGAACGTACCCTCGTACACGCCGCCAACTTCGTCATCGGCCACAATTACATCGCCACTTTGCGCGGCGGCACCTGCAGCGATAAGAGCCATTGCTGAAGCGGCTATGGAAATGCGGAAAGCGTTCATGTTCAGTCCTGCCTGCCCGGAATTCATCTTTTGGCGCAAAACTACGGTACCCTTGGGGGTAGGGCAACGGGTTTTGCCGCATTTGCCTTTCACTCGCGCAACGATCTGCTAAATGGCATTAAGACTGACGAGGGCAAGAGGGCACAATGGCCGACCGTTTCCGCATCACGCTTGCGCAACTCAACCCCACTGTGGGGGATATTGAAGGTAATGCCGGTAAGGCATTGACTGTGTGGCAGCAGGCGCGCGATGCCGGTGCCGATCTGGTGGCGTTCCCCGAGATGTTCATCACCGGCTACAACACGCAGGATCTGGTGATGAAACCGGCGTTTCATCAGGCGGCCATGACCAAGATTGAAGATCTGGCGGCGCTGTGTGCTGATGGTCCGGCGGTTGCGATCGGTGGACCGTGGGTCGAAGGCGGTCGTTTATACAACGCTTACCTGATCCTGAAAGGCGGTCGAGTCAGCAGCAAGGCGTTGAAGCACCACCTGCCCAACGAGACCGTTTTCGACGAGGTGCGCCTATATGATGCCGGGCCATTGGGCGGGCCTTACTCGGTTGGCAATACGCGCATCGGCAGCCCCATCTGCGAGGATAGCTGGCACCCTGATGTGGCCGAAACGCTTGAAGAGACCGGAGCCGAGTTCCTGCTGATCCCCAACGGCTCGCCCTATTTCCGCAACAAATACGATGTGCGCCTGAACCACATGGTCGCCCGTGTGGTCGAGACGGGCCTGCCGCTGATCTATCTGAACATGGTCGGCGGTCAGGACGATCAGGTGTTCGACGGGGCCACGTTTGGTCTGAATCCGGGCGGGGAACTGGCTTTTCGGATGCCGGTTTTTGATGAGGCTGTGAGCCACGTTGATCTGGAGCGCGGTGATGACGGTTGGCGTATCGCGCCCGCCGAGATCGTGCCCCAACCGGACGATTGGGAGCAGGATTATCGCGCGATGGTGCAATCGCTGCGCGACTACATGGGAAAGACCGGTTTTAAAAAGGCTCTGCTGGGTCTGTCGGGCGGGGTTGATTCCGCGTTGGTCGCTACTATTGCGGTCGATGCCATCGGGGCCGAGAACGTGCGCTGTGTGATGCTGCCGTCGGAATACACCAGCCAGGGTTCACGGGACGACGCCGAGGCCGTGGCCAAGGCGCTGGGCGTTCACTATGACTATGTGCCGATCTCGGGCAGCCGGACTGCGGTGACCGAAACTCTGGCGCGGTTGTTCGACGGGCGAGAGGCTGACCTGACCGAAGAGAACATCCAGTCCCGCCTGCGCGGTTTGCTGTTGATGGCGATCTCGAACAAGTTTGGCGAAATGTTGCTGACAACCGGCAACAAATCCGAAGTCGCAGTGGGCTATGCTACCATTTATGGCGATATGAATGGCGGCTACAACCCGATCAAGGATTTGTATAAGACACGAGTGTTCGAGACCTGCCGCTGGCGCAATGCCAATCACCGCGACTGGATGATGGGCCCCGAGGGCGAAGTGATCCGCCCGTCCGTCATCGACAAGCCCCCCAGCGCCGAACTGCGCGAAGATCAGAAAGACAGTGACAGCCTGCCGGATTACCCGGTTTTGGATGCGATTCTGGATATTCTGGTCGATCAGGATGGATCGATTGCCGATTGTGTCACCGCTGGTTTTGATGAAGCTGATGCGCGGCGGGTAGAACATCTGATCTATATCAGCGAATACAAACGCTTTCAGTCCGCCCCCGGAACGCGCCTGACCAGTCGGGCGTTCTGGTTGGATCGCAGATACCCGATCGTGAACCGTTGGCGAGATCGCGGTTGACGCAGACTGGATTCGTCCGCGCTGCCCTCGCGTTTCTCACTTTGGGTTAGTGTTATCGATTTTCAATTATCGTTTCCGCCTTGTTAACTGTGCGTTAATTTTTGCGCCGGCGATCAACTGACGCCTTGAAAAAGCGACATTTTTTTGCCACATTTTAGCTTAGTTGATGCCCCACATGGGGCGGCGCGCCACATTTGAGTTGGTTGTCAGGCAGGTGGTCAGGTGCCGAAACCACGTATGTGACGCGCAAGTGGTTAAATGTCTGAGTTAACGATTTGGTGTTACGATGTACGAGGAATATGACAAACCTCTCCACCCGCCGCTGAAATACAAGTCAATGGAGTCAGCGGGCTGTGTTCTGGATGAAACCAAGCTCGATTCTGCGATTGCCGATCTTTTGCAGGAAGAAGAGCGGGAAGAGCCTGAGCCTGCGGTAGGGCTGGAAGAGGCTCAAGCGATCTTCCCCAAACTGACTGAGCAAAAAGAAATCGATGAAGTGACCCGGCCACAGGACACGGGGCTTGCAGCGACATTGCGCCAAAAGTGGGCCGAATTGCGCGGCGCAGCCTGAGACGTGTCTGTTTTGGATTAAAGCGGTGCGAGTTTTCGCGCCGCTTTTTGCGTGCTGGCCACAGCTGAGAAAAACGTACGCTTTGCCAAATAACGCATGTTGCCAAAGCGCCAGCCCCGCGCCTTCATAGCGTTCTAAGACGTGAAGTATGAGCGGTAGATGCCCGGCCCCAAACCAACTCCCGTTGAGCCCGATTTGAACTTGCCGAAATCTGTTGATGTCGTTGTCATCGGTGGCGGCATCATCGGGGCATCGACGGCCTTGGAATTATCTGAGCGCGGTGCCTCTGTTCTTCTTTGTGAAAAGGGACAGATCGCGGGCGAACAAAGCTCTCGAAATTGGGGATGGGTACGCCTAGGTATGCGCGACCCTCGGGAAATTCCGCTTATGGTCGAGGCGTTGAACCTGTGGCAGGGCATGGATCAACGTATCGGGCGTCAGACCGGATACACCCGTTCAGGCATTTTGTTTGGTGCCTCGGGCAAGCGCAGCAGTGGTTATCTGAAACGCTGGCTGCGCCATGTGGACGGGTTTCAGGCCGGTGCAAAACTGGTAACCGGGGCTGAACTGAACGCTTTGTTGCCCGGCAACCACACGAGCTTTGAGTGCGCCCTTTACATGCCGCAGGACGGACGAGCTGAACCGCAATGGGCCGCGTCTGCGATTGCCGAAGCGGCGCGGGAAAGAGGCGTTGTTTTAATGACCAATTGCGCCGTTCGCAGTGTCGATGCCGAGAGCAGTCGTATCACAGGGGTCTTCACAGAGCGAGGTCGGGTGGCGTGCAACTACGTCGTGCTGGCCGGGGGTGCGTGGTCGCGTTTATTCGCCGGGAATGCAGGAATTGATCTGCCGCAGTTGAAGGTTCTGAACACAGTCCTTCGCACGTCTCCGGTTGAGGGGCCAGAGGCCGCGCTTTGGGCGAATGAATTCGCCATACGCAAACGCGCGGATGGGGGCTATACCATCGCGTGCGGTCATGAAAACACGGTTGATATTGTGCCTGACAGTCTTCGGCTGGCCCGACGTTTCCTGCCCGCGTTTGCTCAGGAATGGCGATCCCTGCGTTTTCGGCTGTCCAATCGCTGGCGCATTGAAGCGCAGCAGGATCAGAGCTGGTTGCCCACTGATGTGACACCGTTCGAACAGTGCCGTATTCTGGACCCCGAACCCTCGGCCAAGGCGCTGCGACGATCCTGGGCGCAGGCTCGCAAAGGTTTTCCGGTGCTAGAGCACGCCGAGATCGTTCAAAGCTGGGCAGGCATGATTGATGTGACGCCAGACGCGGTGCCTGTGATCTCGGGGGTTGAGAGTATGGCGGGTATGTATATTGCCACGGGGTTTTCCGGCCATGGGTTCGGCATCGGCCCAGCAGCGGGCCGTCTGATGGCAGACCTCGTTGCGGAAACCACGCCTTGCGTCGATCCGGCCGCATTTCGCCTGTCCCGTTTCACGGATGGCTCAAAGGTACGGCCGGACCCCGGATACTGAAAGCTCAGCCCATCATCTGATAGCTGACCGGGACAAAACGGAAGCCGTCTCCGCGGGTCTCGACGAAACCTGCCGCCGGGAACGGCATGTGATAGCCAACCATCGGCACCTTGTCTGCGGCCAGCATTCCAAGCACGTTGCGGCGCGACGCGGTGGCGGCTTCTTTGTCCATGTCAAACTTGAATCCCCATTCGGGGTGGGCGAACGACCAGACATAGTGATTGGCCAAATCTGCGGTCAGAACCAATCGCTGGCCGTTGCTCTCCAGATGATACACTGTGTGGCCCGGCGTATGACCAAAGGCTGATACAGCGGTGATACCCGAGGCCACCGCGCCACCGTCTTCAATGAAGGTCATTTTTTCGGCCTGCGGAGTGACCTTTGCACCAACGATATCGCCGACCCGGTTGCCGGCCTCTTGCGCGGCCCAGAAATCATATTCGGACGGGGCGGTAACATAGCGTGCGTTGGGGAACGTCGGCGCGTCGTTTGTGGTCATGCCGCCGATATGGTCAGGGTGCATATGGGTGATGACAACAACATTGATCTGGTCAGGGCTGACCCCCGCGTCTGCCAGCGCAGCCTGAGTCCCACCCTGACCAAGGCCAGTGTCGAACAATACAAGTTCCGTCCCGGTGTTGACCAGCGTCGGCGTGAAGGCCAGCTGCGCATTCGTCGGTGAAATAAAATTCTCGTCCGAGACCCGAGCAAACTCCTCATCCGGCACGTCGCTGCCAAACATCTCTTTGACGTCGTCGCGCGGTGCGCTGCCATCCAGCAACGTGGTGACAGTGAAGTCGCCCAATGAGAACGATTTGGCAATCGTGGAGTTCGCCTTGGTTTCGGTTCCTGCGGCCAATAGCGGTGTTGCGGCTGCGGCAAATGGCAAAGCTGCCGCGGAACCCAGTGCCGCGCGGCGTGTGAGTTTGATGGTCATTGTGGTTCTCCCTGTCAGAACACCTTTGGAATGAATTAGTTCGGTGCGAGTCTCTTGCCAGTTTATTCCGCATAGATATGGGCTGCGTGGATGAACAATGCGTGTTAATTTTTGTTTATGCCACGATCTGAGAACAAGACAGTTCCAACGGGCCAGAGTGTCGAGAGCTTTCTGTCGGGGGTACAGCCACCCGGAAAGGCCAAGGATGCGCGAACGCTCGATGCGCTTTTTCGTGCGACGACGGGGTTTGAACCGGTCATGTGGGGCGCGTCGATGGTTGGTTATGGTCGGTATCACTATCGCTATAAATCGGGGCGAGAGGGCGATTTTCTGGCCACCGGGTTTTCCCCGCGCAAGGCGGTGTTTTCGATCTATATCATGCCCGGCTACGCGGATTTCGGCGATATCCTGTCCCGTCTGGGTAAGCACAAGCTCGGTAAATCCTGTCTCTATGTGAACAAGCTGGCGGATATTGATCTGGAGGTTCTGGCCGAACTGATCCGCGCCGGGCTTGAGGATCTTGATCTGCTCTGGCCGGTCGAACCGACCTGAACGGCTCTGCTGGACAAAACGTCCATCCTGTGACATGAGCCGCGCCAACAGGAGAACTCCATGACCACCACCCGTTTTGCCCCGTCGCCCACCGGTTACATCCATGTGGGCAACCTGCGTACCGCCCTGATGAACTATCTGATCGCCCGCAAGGCTGGCGGCACGTTCATTCTGCGCATCGACGATACCGATCCCGAGCGGTCGAAAGAAGAATATGTCGATGCCATCAAGCAGGATCTGGACTGGCTGGGTCTGCACTGGGACCGGGTCGAGCGCCAATCGGACCGTCTGGACCGCTATGCCGAAGCCGCCGACAAACTGCGCGAAATGGGCCGCTTCTATGAGGCTTTTGAGACGCCGACCGAGTTGGACCTAAAGCGTAAGAAGCAACTGAATATGGGTAAGCCGCCGGTCTATGACCGCGCAGCTCTGAACCTGTCGGATGCCGAGAAAGAGGCTCTGCGTGCCGAGCGTGGCAATGGCGTCTGGCGGTTCAAGCTGGATCACGAGCGGATCGAATGGACAGATGGCATTCTGGGCGACATCTCGATTGATGCGGCCTCAGTCTCTGATCCGGTGCTGATCCGCGGCGACGGTCAGGTTCTTTATACGATTGCCTCGGTGGTGGATGACACTGAGATGGGTGTGACGGACGTTGTGCGCGGCTCGGACCACGTGACCAACACCGCAACCCAGATTCAGATCATCGAGGCGCTGGGTGGGAACTGCCCACGCTTCGCACATCATTCACTGCTGACCGGTCCGCAGGGTGAGGCATTGTCGAAACGTCTGGGTACGCTGGCCTTGCGCGACTTACGCGAACAGGGCGTGCAGCCAATGGCGCTGCTGAGCCTGATGGCACGTCTTGGGTCGTCTGATCCGGTCGAACTGCGCTCGGACATAGCTGAACTGATCGAGGGGTTCGATGTGAACCGTTTCGGCGCGGCTCCGACCAAGTTCGATGTGCAGGACCTGTTCCCACTGACCGCCAAACACCTGCAGTCGCTGCCTCTGGCTGACGTTTCAGCTGCCGTGGCGGAGGTGGGTGTTCCAAACGAGTTGGCCGAGCCATTTTGGGCGATGGCGCGTGAAAACATCACCACTTTGGGTGACCTCAAAGGTTGGTGGGAGCTGTGCCGCGATGGGGCTGAGCCTCTGATTGCAGATGAAGATCGTGAGTTCATCGCTGAGGCCGTCGCTTTGCTGCCCGAAGGCCCGTTTGATGGCGAGACTTGGGGCAACTGGACCAAAGCTGTGAAAGAGGCCACGGGACGCAAGGGTAAGGGCTTGTTCATGCCGCTGCGCAAGGCGCTGACTGGCATGGAGCGGGGGCCGGAAATGGCGGCGCTGTTGCCGCTGCTACAAGTCATCCGCGCGCGCGGTTGAGGGAACGCGCCTTGCGGCGCGCGCCTTCGGCGAGAATATTTGGGAAAAGATGAAGGGGTGGGGCTGTGCTTCTGCCCCTTTGTTTTAGGCGGGTTGAACGATTTTGGCAGCAAGTCGTTGCAAGCGATCGTCAACGAAGCCGGTCTCGGCTGGCTTCAGCTGTTGGTGGCGTGGGTAGCGCGGCTCGGCGCGATCGTTCAGGATCGGGGCGTCCCACCCTTCTGTCGTTTCGAAGAACCGATCTGCGCCTTCTTCGCCAAAGGCGCGCAGATACCCTTGTACGACCACGTCGATATAACTCAGTAGCAAAGGGTGGCGGTTGTTGGGTTCGGTGTGTCTGCCATGAGGCACTGCATAGACAGCGATTTCGACCTCGTGGGTCAGAGGATGCGTAATCGCGTGTGTTGCCGCGACACGGTCATAAGCCCATTCCCGTTCATCCAGCGCTGCCCAGTCGTTTTTGGGGACATGGGCGATCATGCCATCGATCTCGCAATCGCGGTCGGGCACCGCAGTCAGAAAGGCCACCGGGCGTAAATCGGTGTGCCGCCAGGCGCGCCGCCAACCTTTCAGCCGGGCCGGGTGAGGATCGGGGAAATCATGGGTCGAGAGGTTCACAAGGCTGCCATAGCCAAAGAAATAGGGGTCAGCCATGGGGTCCATGTCCTTTTCAAGCGATTGATGTATGTCAAACAGCTTTTTTTTCAGACATGCAATAAGACTGCATCTTGAAATTTGGGAGGCCATCATGCGGATTACCAAACGGACAAACATAGCGGTGCGCCTGTTGATGTATTGCGCCGCTCATCAGGATCGGTTGGTGACAAAGGCCGAGATCGCAGATGTTTGCAATATCTCGGAAAACCACTTGGCGCAGGTGATCAATCAGCTGAGTCAGCTGAATTACCTGAGCACCCAGCGGGGCCGCAATGGTGGTATGTCGCTGGCGCGCCCGGCAGATCAGATCCGCATCGGGTCCGTCTTTCGCCATGTCGAAGGCAATTTGCCGATTGCTGAATGCTTTGCTGATGCGGACAACACCTGCCCATTGACGGATGCGTGCCGTTTGCGCGTGGCTCTGCGCGACGCGGCTGAGGTGTTCTATGCCTCGCTGGACGAAATCACGCTGGACGCGTTGGTCTGCGACAACGATCGGCTTTTACAAATTTTGCAACCGGTGGCCTGCGTCCGCTAATCGGCGGCGCGCAGGATCCGGGCCGGGCGCACGGCGAGCGGGCGTAAGGCAAACGCAAGACCTGCGCCCAAAGTCACGAGGATTCCAGCAAGCACGATTCCCAGGGCCGAGGTCCAGATAACCGAAAAGCCGGTATCGAAGATGTATGTGGCCACGGCCCAACCTCCCAAGATACCTGTCATCAGAGCGACGCAGCCTGCCGCTGCGCCCAGAAGGATCGACCTTAGCGCAAAGCTCAGAAGGATGCGGCGACGGTCTGCACCCAGCGTTTTGAGGATTGCGGATTCATAGCGGCGTGCGGTTTCTCCGGCTGCGCCGGCCCCGATCAGAACAAGAAAGCCAGTTAGCAGGGAAACGCCGGCACCGTAGGAGGTCGCCGCCGCAAGGCCGGCCAGCAGGCCCGAGACACGATCAATCGCGTCGCGCACGCGGATGGCGGTGATGTTCGGGAATTGCCCGGCCAAATCGCGCAGAATGGCGGCCTCGGCCTGCTCTTCGGCATAGACAGTGGCGATGAAACTGTGAGGAGCTCCGGCCAGAGCCGACGGGTTCATCGACATGATGAACCCCATACCTGCAGTCGAAAAGTCGACCTCGCGCAGGGACGTGATTTCGGCACTGATGTCGCGTCCCAGAATGTTCACCGTCAATTCGTCGCCCAAGGCGAGGCCCATTTCTTCGGCTTCTTCGGCTGAGAAGCTGACTTGTGGCGTGCCCGAGTAGTCCTCGGCCCACCATTCGCCCGCCGTGATGCGCGCGTTTTCGGGCAGTTTGGCGGAATAGGTCACCCCTCGGTCACCGTCCAGAACCCAGTGATCCCCGGCCACCTCGCGGGCGGGCTGGCCGTTGATCTGCGTGATGATACCGCGCAGCATTGGGGCGCTTTCGATGCGGCTTACGGCGGGGTCGGATTCCAGTCGTCGGGTAAAGCCGGGCATCTGGTCTTTCTGGATGTCGACAAAGAAGTACGATGGTGCCACGTCCGGCAGGTTGCCGGATATCGCGTTGCGTAATGTTCCGTCGATTTGACCGACTGCGGCCAGAACGGACAACCCAAGGCCAAGTGACAAGACGACCGAAGCCGCTCCTTCACGCGGATCCGAAATGGCCGACAAGGCCCAACGCAAGGCCGGGCGGCCGCGCGCCGATTTGGCGCTGGCACGGGCCAGCTTGCGGACCGCAAGGGCGGACAGCGCAAGGAGCAGAAGCGCGCCAACCAGCCCCCCGCTGGTCCAGAGCGTTAAGCGGGCCGAGCCGCTGAACCACGCCGCTGACGCGATCAATGTGGCCAGTCCAATGCCCGTTGCCACGATGAACACCGCGCGCGGAAAGGAACGGGCCGAGGACAACGCATCACGGAACAGTGTCGCGGCGCGGACCTCTTCGGTGCGGGCAAGGGGCCATAAGGTAAATAGAAATGCGGTTAGGGCACCATACAGCGCGGCCTCGGCCAGAGGACGGGGATAGAGGGAAAAGACCGCCGGGACAGGTAGTTGCGCCTCGATCAACGGGGCCAAAAGCAGCGGTAGCAGACCGCCCAAGGCAATGCCCAGAGCAATGCCGATCCCCGACAGAATCCCAACCTGGATCATGTAGGTTTGAAAAATCGTTGCCCGGTCTGCTCCCAGAGTCCGCAATGTAGCGATGGTTTCCGTCTTTTGCGCCAAGTAAGCACGAACCGCAGCCGACACGCCAATACCGCCAACAGCTAGACCGGACAGGCCGACCAGAACCAGAAACGCGCTGAGGCGTGCAACAAATTCCGCGATCCCCGGCGCACCATTGCGGGCATCGGTCCAACGCATGCCAGTACCGTCGAAACTTTGCCGTGCGGTTTCGGACAGTTTGGCGAGATCGGTGTCCGGCGGCAAGTTCAGCCGGTACTTGGTCGAAAACAACGTCCCCGGCGCCAGCAGACCCGAATCCAGCAGGTCCTTTGTGCGGACCAGAGTGCGCGGCCCCAGCGCAAATCCATCGGCGGCCCCATCGGGTTCGTGGATGAGGGCAGCCGTCAGGACAAAGTCCTGCGCTCCAAGGCTAAAATTGTCTCCGACGGACAGGCCCATACGATCCATAAGTACGGGGTCCATAACTGCACCCGGCAGGCCCTGCTGGCCATCCAACGCAGTTGACAAAGATTGCTCAGGTTCCAACTGAGGCGTTCCCAGCAATGGGTATGCTGTATCCACGGCCTTCACTTGTGTCAGCGCGCGTTGGGTTTCATCGCCGTCCCGCACAACTGCCATCGAGCGAAAATCGACCACTTCGGACACATCTGTCGCGGCCTTTTGCATCCACTCGCGTTCGTCATCACTGGCGAAACGGTAAGTGAATTCCAACTGGGCATCTCCGCCCAGCAAGGCCGCGCCTTCCTGGGTCAGTCCAGTCTGAATGGCCTGACGAACGGACCCGACGGCGGCAATAGCTGCCACACCCAGCGCAAGACACGCGATGAAAACACGAAAACCGCGCACGCCGCCACGCAGTTCCCGGCGTGCCAGACGCCCGGCCAGCCGTAGGCTCATTCCGCTGCCTCTTGCTGTATGTCGTCTGCGATCGTCCCATCGCGCAACCGCACCACCCGATCGCATTTGCGGGCCAGACTGTGGCTATGCGTCACCAGAACCAGCGTTGCGCCATGCCGGTCGCGCAGGTCAAACAACAGGTCTACGATGGCCGCCCCGGTTGCTTCGTCCAGATTCCCTGTGGGTTCGTCCGCCAGCAGGATCTGAGGTCGCGGGGCCGAGGCCCGCGCCAGTGCAACGCGCTGCTGCTCACCACCAGACAATTGCGCCGGATAGTGATCCCGGCGATGCGAAAGGCCGACCGCGTCCAATTCGGCCTCAGCCCGGTCAAACGCATCGCGGTGCCCGGCCAGTTCCAGCGGCGTGGCCACGTTTTCCAGTGCGGTCATTGTCGGGATCAAATGGAAATTCTGAAACACCACGCCCATCGTGTCACGCCTGAACCGGGCCAGCGTGTATTCGTCCAAATCCGTAAGATTCTGGCCCAAAGCAGCAATCTCACCCGCTGTTGCCTGCTCTAACCCGCCCATCAGCATCAGCAACGAGGATTTGCCCGAGCCGGACGGGCCGACCAGCCCCAGCGTTTCGCCTTTGGTTACTGTCAGAGTAATGTCGTGCAGGATATTCACTCGCCCGGCATTGCCATCCAGCGACAAAGCGGCATTTTGGAGTGAAAGAACAGGTGTCGTCATAGGTCTTTCCAAACGAGGGTATTCAGTTGGGATATGGAGCGGTTCTGATTTTACGCAAGGCTTTGATGTCGGTGCTGTTTATCTGCTGCGGCTTTGCGGCCACAGCAGAGCAGGTGGTGATCGCTGCTTTGGGGGACTCGCTGACGCAGGGCTATGGCTTGCCCGAGCAGGATGGCTTTGTGCCGCAGTTGGGGCGGTGGCTGCAAGAGCAAGGCGCGGATGTGCGTCTGATCAATGCGGGTGTGTCGGGCGACACCACGGCGGGCGGTGCTGCGCGGGTGGACTGGACGCTGACGCCGGATGTGGACGGTTTGATCGTGGCGCTGGGCGGCAATGATCTTTTGCGGGGGATCGACCCGGCGGTATCGCGTGCCAATCTGGAAGCGATTGTCCGGACGGCGGATTCTTCGGGGGTTAACGTTCTGCTAATCGGGATGCAGGCACCGGGCAATTACGGGGCCGATTATAAAGCCGCCTTTGATGCCATCTATCCCGAATTGGCGCAGCAGTATGAGACTCTTTATGCGAAAAGCTTCTTCGAAGGACTGACGACCGATGACGACCCGAATGCGGTCGCGGCCTTCATGCAGCCGGATGGCATTCACCCCAATGCCAAAGGTGTCTCGCTTATTGTCGGGGCTTTGGGGCCAAAGGTTCTGGAACTGGTCGATGAGGTCGCAAAGCAGGAGTAAGACATGCCGGGGCGGTTCTTTCTGACGCGACCCATCTTTGAAATCGCTGACTTGTTTGGTGTTTCACGAGACATGCCTGAACAACCTCCTCGGCGAAACATCCAGCCGGGGCAAGAGATGCTGGTCCTGACCCAAGCCCGGCTGGTGCCGATGCGCTGGGGGATGATCCCTGTCGGTCGGGTGAACGCACGCGGCCGTCCGGTGATGGAGACCATCATCAACGCCCGATCCGAGACTGTGTTCGACAAAACAGCTTTTGAGGGCGTCGGACGCGCGGTTGTTCCCGTGGACGGGCGGTATGAATGGACAGGAAAAAAACGCAACAAGACTGCGTGGCGCATCTCATCCGCTGACGGAGCCCCGCTGTGCTTCGCCGCGATCACCGACACCTGGCAAGCACCGGGCGGTTTGCAGGTGGATCAGTTTGCCACTGTCACGTGTGAGCCCAATGGCGACGTGAAACACATACATCACAGGATGGGCGTTCTGTTGAACCCTTCAGACGTCGACACGTGGCTAAACGGTTCGGAAGATCAGGCCAAAAGGCTGACGCAGCCGTGGCCCGACGGATTGCTGCATATCGAAGAGGCAACAGACGTGGACTGGTCCGCGCCCTGACTGGCCAATCAGACCACGGTCACGACTGTGCCGATTGGTACCCGTTCATACAGGTCGATCACATGCGCGTTCAGCATTCGGATGCACCCGTTTGACGCCGCATGCCCGATGGTTTGCGGCTGCGTGGTCCCGTGAATACGGAAATAGGTATCGACACCGTTCTGGAACAGATACAGCGCCCGTGCACCCAGCGGGTTATCGTTGCCACCGGGTTGGACATAGTCATTGTCCTTGAAACGGGAGTAGGTGATCGGCTCGCGCTCGATCATCTCATCGGTTGGACGCCAGGTCGGCCATTCTTTCTTGACGTCGATGGTGGCGGTTCCAGTGAACTCAAGCCCGGCCTTGCCGACACCGCAGCCATAGCGGATCGCCTTGCGCGGCTCGGTCACATAATAAAGGTAGAAGGACCGGGGCACGACCAGCAGCTGGCCCGGCTGGAACTCTTTCTTGACCCGCACGAATTGCGGCGTGGGATCGTATTCGACAGTTTTTTTCTTTGCCAACGCAACGCCGGGCGCAAGGCTGGCGGCGGCGGCGGTTGCGGTCAGGAATGTACGGCGCGTGAACATGGCAGCTCTCTTCAACGAAACAGTAAAAACTTAACTCTAATGTCGGAATGATAGCCGATTTGGTCAATCGCTGGGCAGATATAACAAAAGTTTGATGTTATCGCCGGGCCACACTTTTGGGCCGGGCTTGGGCGCGGTTTCGGGGCGCGGGAAAGAAAAGGGCCAAGGAATGCTTGGCCCTTTCAGTGGCTTACGCTAGCTGAATGTCCGACGCGCTTTCGCGACCGTCACGACCAGAGCGCAGCTCGTATGTGACTTTCTGGTTGTCGGCCAGACCGGTCAGGCCCGAACGCTCGACAGCCGAGATGTGTACGAAGATGTCTTTGCCGCCATCTTCGGGTGCAATAAAGCCGTAGCCTTTGGTGGTGTTGAACCATTTTACGGTGCCTGCGGGCATATCCGTGTCTCCTGTTTGGTGCTGCCCACGTGGATGCGGCAGCCTGGCGTCGTAGTCTGGATCGAGTGACTGAGCGCCGTAAAAGGAGACAGTAGGTCGAAATAGAAAAACGTTAGCCCCTTGGATATGGCATCGGGGTGGGGATGTGGCAAGGGTGGAGTTTCACGACATAGCCGTGTTCAGACCTCTATAGCTACCAATTACTAAAGTCGGTTAAACTGTGAACCTGTTCGACAGAGATTTTATCTTCCGGTTTTGGAGACAGTGTTTCACGCCAAAACTGCTCTGCTTGCTCCTGTGTTCTGCTTCCTGATCGACACACTACCCGAACCTCGGTTGCATCATTTGTGTTCGCCAAAAGCTCGTTGAGATGCAAATCGCCGCCTCCGTAGCCGAACAGCGTCACATGCATTGGTTTTGCGAGAATCTTGGTCAGTTCTCTCCAGTATTCAGTCAATATTTGTGAGTTGGATATTACCGCTGGTTTAGATTTTGCGTTGGTGAGCACTAGATGTACGCTATTATTGCCAACATAATTAGATAGTTGAGAGCGCATGATTTTTCGTGGTGAACCGTTGCGATTAACAAAAAGCGGAGAGCCGTGCAGGTGTAAGAACCATCCTTCATTTGTTGGATCGTGAAATTGCCTATGCCGTTCAATATCGAAGTCACCGAAAAATCCATCTCTCAGCATGTGCTCCCGGAAGACATCCGTTTCAGTGAAGCACTCATAGAGAAGGTCATCATAGTTCAGTGTCGCAATGTGCGGGCGATCCGACCGCACAAATCCACGAAGTTGGCTGGCAAATGCGGGTGGTAGTCGTTTGTTCGAATTATGGAACTGACCCGCAGCGTGGTGAAAGTACTTTCGAATTGCGATAGGAAAGCGTTTCCCGTGGTCACTTAACCATCCCAGTTCCGGGGCGCCATCTCTGGTCTCAAATGTTTTGATCATATCGCAGGCATCGAGAATTTTCTGGAGATTCTCCAGTTGATCTTCCGATGTTGGGGCTTTTAGATCGCCTTCAATCAGATTATCATCCAGACAGTTGCAGATCAGTTGTTTTTGTTCTTCATCAAGAACGTTGTCATGAGCAGCCTCATCTGACTGGTCCAAATTGATTGTTAGTGCATCATCGGCGTGTGATCCATCGGGACGATGGTTTCAGGCGCTGGCGGGCG
>NZ_JBQGAN010000041.1:0-18781 GCF_056542865.1 Ruegeria sp. AA6 | reverse complement strand
GCATTTGACGCCTGGAATGCCGCCACTCGAGCTGCTTGAAGTCCGGGCATCAGCATTCCTTGGTGGGTCGGAAGTTAACGTGACAACACCCCGGCAAGTAGTTTGATCGCCCCCGTCTTTTCTATCGACCTGAACGGATACAGGGGCGCAAAGCCCGCATGACAAGACGAGGTGAGGAAAAGACAGATGCAAGATACCATTGGGATCGACGTATCGAAAGACTGGCTCGACGCTTACAGCATGGCGCGATCTGAACATAGGCGGTTCGCTTATGATGGCAGGGGCTTACGTTCGTTGCATCGATGGATCGAAATCGGCAACGCCGGTTTGATCGTGTTCGAGGCATCAGGTGTGTACCACAGGCAGCTGGAAAACAGCTTGTCTGAAGAAGCTGTACCATATTCCAGGGTGAATCCACGACAAGCCCGCCGATTTGCCGAAGCGACAGGGAAGATTGCGAAGACCGATAGGGTCGATGCCGCGATATTGGCCAAGATGGGCACCGTTCTGGAGCTCGAGCCACAAGCACCCAAAGCCGAATATCTCAACACTCTCAAAGAGTTGATGGTAGCTCGGCGTGGTCTGATCAAAGATCGCGTCGCGGTGCGTACACGGATGCAGACAACCACCCAGAAATTGCTGAAACGCCACCTGAAAGAGCGACTGGCTCAAGTTGAGAAGCATCTCGAACAGATCGACCAGGCCATCCTGGATCTCGTTGCACAGGACGCTGACCTGACCATGCGGTTCAACATCCTGACAAGCATTCCCGGCGTCTCGAAGGTCACAGCTTTTTCGATGCTCGTCGAAATGCCCGAACTGGGAGAGATGACCGGGAAACAGGCCGCATGCCTCGCTGGTTTGGCTCCGATCTCACGTCAATCGGGCAAATGGCAGGGCAAGGAACGGATCCAGGGCGGGCGCGCATTCTTTCGCCGCGCCATGTACATGCCCGCGCTCTGTGTGATCCGCCACGATCTGAGTGCAAAGCGAAAATACGATCAATTGGTGAAAGCCGGAAAACCGCCAAAGGTCGCGTTGACTGCAATCATGAGGAAGCTCGTCGTCGTTGCAAACGCACTTCTCAGAGACCGGCGCAAATGGTCCGAAAACTGCTCTTGATCAACACGGATACTACTTGGTTGCAACACAGATAGCGAACGAGCGCTTGGCCAAATCTATGCCTAAGATGTGTATGTTTTCCATCGGTTATTCCTCCCTATCGCGACCCGCATTGGGTGCTCCGGATCAATATTAACCGGCAGGAGGGGCATCCAATCCATCAGCTTACACCCCGAAATCGCTCACTAAATCGCAAGATGTTGACTGAACGGTTCAGCAGTAACTTCCTCAAACCCTTCGTAGATGTCCAATACTTAGCCATCGAACTGAAGAACGGCACGTGCATCGAGGCTGTAGTTGGAAACCACTATCGCTGCACCATCATAAAAAGAAACATCACTAAGCCGTTCTTGTGCGTTTATCTCACCTTCGACCCAAAACGCGTCAAAAATTGATCTGAACTCGACACCCTTCGAATAAGCGACATGAATGATCTGATTTGGGGGCGGTGAAGGCGTGTGAACGCAAGATCCGGCAACCGGCACAAGAAGAAACTCGGTAACCATACCGCCTTCGAGCGTGAGTGGGACAATGTAACCTGGGATCATTATCGTCTTGCCAAGAATATGAGGGTTCGGGCCGCGACCATTTACGTTGTTTTGGGCAATGATCTTTCGGCGCTCTCGCATGAGGTTTTCCACATCAATCTTGTGTTTTGCGAGAAAGGCGGTTGCTGCATCGTGTTCCGCAATAAAGGTCTCATCTGAACGCTTATGTGCGCTGGACGTCTGCCAGCGCACATGTGTTCGCATGGCTTCCAGTTGTGGTGCCGACAGTGATGCGAACGGAGTTTCAAGCGATGTAAGCGGAGGTAAAAGTTCTTTCCAACTTACGGCCAAGTGTTTCTGAGTAGTTTCGCTTAAGCCAGAAACACCCGAGAATGCCGAGGCATCAATTGCGCGTGTATCGAGATTGATCCTTGGAGCCCCCGAAGGGGCGCGTCCAACTGAAGATTCAGGCGTATTCTGAGCAAATTCCGCTAGGCTGATCTGAGGGCATATCGTAATTGAAAGGCATGCAAAAAGGGTAAGTACGGTGCGTATCATGTCAGCGTTCCGGTTACATACAGTCATCGTTTCTTCACCATGCATTAATGCGAGCCGGCCCTTCATATCTTTGGGCAAACCACAAATTGCAGCTTTGTCCGCTTTATCGCTTTGGTCTCTGATCCGTATTCAGTTCCAGCATTTCTGCAGCCAATCAGAAAAAGAATGAAAGGCCAATTTTGACTTGCCTGTTCGGACCGCCTTCAGGTCTACGCTCTAGAACATAGTATCCCAAGCTCACATCCATAGCCGTTCCTTTGGCTTCGTTGATGATCGAGGTCTTGCCCGCAGTCAAACCCAGCGGAACGGCCCATGCTTCGTCACTTCCCGGGGCATTCCAGTTGTAGGAGATGACATTATTGTACCCAACGTACCAACCCTCACCCAGCCCATAGTTCAGAATGGGTTGAAGGATACTTACGCTGAAATCGTCTTCACCCCACATATGGGCGACGACGGCACCCCAGGAAAGTTCCCCTGCCTGCCCGAATACCACGAACGCAGGTCCAGCACCCCAGCCTGCACCGGCCAGTGCGTCATTCGTGTGGGTCGGCATGGAAACCTGTAACCCATATCCCAATGCAATCCCGCTTGCTCCTGGCGTCGGTGCATAAAACGCCTGCACTGTTGAATCACCGATGCCCCAGGTCAGATCGTCGTCAGGAGAAGGGTCGACTATACCGGGCGGCAGCACCGCACCTGGTTGAACGCCCTGAATGGGAATGATCCCCCGCAGCACAAGCGAGGCATTCTCCAATGGAACCGAGTATACCGGCTGTAGCTGAAAGTTATAACTATCATCGTCATTTGTGCCGGTCCTGAATGCGATTGTGTTGTCTGTTATCAGCGCCTTTGTGTCCGCAAGTGGATTTGCTGCCTTACGGGCTGCCTGACATGCTGCGTCACAGGCGAATACATGATCCGGATCTGTAAGCAGAACTCCCGTCAGGAGCGCGGCGACGATGAAAACCCGATTTGTCATGAACAATCCCTATTGGCCTCTCTTTGGGTTTCCCTGATGCACGTGCTTGTGCTTCAGGCTATTGGGGGCGGTCCTGTGCTACGCCTGCAATTGGTTGACCAATCTCTGCGCCAATGCTTTCAAAAAGCTCTTGATGGCCATCTGAGAGTGGTGAAAGGGTGACAATCCGTTCAAACTGCGCAAGTTCCACCAATTTTGGTAGAAACGGTTCGATAAGTCTCTCGTGTCGTGCGTGGGCCGCGGCATCAACGTAGCGCTCATAGCCATATACCGTTTCACCAACCCGGACGAACTCATAAACCAAAAGCCCGTCATCTGTGGCAGACGCCGCGACCATTTCCTTGGCAAGGGTATCGAAGGCCTGTGCGTTTTCATCAGGCACTTTCAGGATCGCAATAAAAGCCACTTCTTCCGCGAACGCAGCAGTTGCTGTCGCCAGAGTTGCGATCAGCCCCAAGACCGTGATGTGGGGTCGAAAGTTCAATTCAGCCTCCATTCATTAGTACGGGTTTTTTCTGATGATCTGAATTCCGATTGATACACCCCAAAGGCTCAGGAACGTCCGGTATTCCACCAAGTGAGCCCAATTCAGAAAGCCCGTAGGAGCGGACAGCGCTACAATGACACGCTGACCGCCATCACATTGTCAGATCCCATCGCGATGAGTGAACCGACCGTCCATCAGCGTGCCCAGCACCTTGATGTTCGAGATTTCACGCGGTTCGACGGCGGTAATATCCTGATCGAGAACGACGAGGTCAGCATACTTGCCCACTTCGATTGAACCGATCTTATCTTGCATCGCCTGCTGAGCGGCAGGATAGATTGTGACTGCCTTCAACGACTCTTCCAGTGAGGCCGGTTTACGAGACAATGGGAACGGCTTGCTGTCCGGGTTCAGCGGGTCTTGCAGTGTCATCGCAATTTCAACGTTCAGGAGCGGACCGATCAGATCAATCGGCGCGGATGGCACATCCGAAGAAATCGACACGTTGTGCCCCAATGCCATCAGCGACGAATAGCGCGCAAAAATCGCCTCGACCTTAGCACGCCCCAACAAGTCCAACGCGTTTACATCCTGCGCTTCCCAGTCAACGTGGAAAAGTGGGGTCGTGTTCACCATGATTTCGTTTTCAATAACAGTCTCGTGGTCCTGATCAGATACCCAGAAATAATGGTGCAAAAGGTTGTTCGGAACGTCATAACCTGCGCCGCGCGCGGTCATGATCGCGTCCACCGTGTTGCGCACTGTTTGTGATCCATCGACGTGAGTGCCCACCGGAAGTCCGTTCTGATTGGCCTGCAGGTAGACCGAAGTTATCATTGGGCCTTCAATGGCAGCCGCTCCACGCGTTGCAGACCCATCGGCGTAATCGTCCAGCATCCAGGCCGTCTTTGAACTCCAGTTCCCTTCTGGATGGATCTTAATTCCCCAAATGCGCAGCATGTCGCTGTCGTATTGCTCTCGTAACTCGAGAGTGTGTTCTACGATTTCGTCAGCAGTGGCGGTTGGGTCCTTGAACCCCGTCGCAACAAAGGTGCGGATCGTAAGCTCACCGTTCTTTTCCAGTTCGTGTAGGTGGGCCAGCGCGAGTTTCTCGTCATCTTTCACAAGAGACAGATCGGTAACTGTCGGCATAGCCATCAGAGGCACGTGAACGGCTGTAATCCCGGTTTTGACGGCCTGATCGTAGAGGTTTTTCTGGATGTCAGGAATTTCACCTGCCGGGTCCCAAGCGCCTGCATTTCTAAATGCCGCAGCCCACTGGAACTCAATGCCGATTCCCGTCTGGTTGCCTTCGGCGTTGCGCTGCCAGAACATTACGCCCGGCACCTGATCCTCTTCGTCGGGGCTGACCTGACCCGCTTCGAAAGCTTTGGAGTTCATCCAAACGTCGTGGATTGTGAAGTCGAGGATAAAGGCCGGACGGTCAGAAACCACCGAATCCAGATCTTCTTTCGTGGGCCACCCGCCATAAGCCACTTGATTGAACCCATAGCCAAGGATCAACTCTTCGTCGGGGTTTGCATCGGCATACTCCTTGATGGCCGCCAAGGCCTCTTCAAGCGTTTCAATTCCAAACAGACTGACACCGCGCGATGTCCATCCTGACGCAACGATGTGATCGTGTCCCGACACAAACCCCGGCAACAGGGTATCCCCGCCCAAGTCGAGAACTTCGGTGTTATCACCAATCAGCGCCTCCGCCCCTGCGGCATCGCCAACGTAGCTTATCTGGTTCCCCGTGACCGCAACGGCCTGCGCGGTCGGCGCATCGTCGTTCATGGTAAGAACAGAGGCATTGGTAAAGACCAGATCGGCGGCCTGCGCATAGAGAGCTGTTGTTGAAACCAGTAGCGCGGCAATCGAACACGATAGCTTATTCATGAGTAACTCCGAAAAATTGAAACGGGTATTCAGATATTTGCGATCAACAGTGCAGTCAGAGTTTAAAGTTGGCTATCCGATTTGTGCAAACTATTATGAATATTAGAATTCATCTCGCAGGAATGGGATGAACAGTCAGAGGTGTCATGTACCAGAGCGCCGAGATCCGCTCGATTGAAGAGTTGCCTGTCTATAATGACGTGGAGTTCAACGCGACCGCGCTTTGCCCCGCGGGACCACGAATGACCTGGCAAAGCGCAATGTTTGCAGAAGTGGGCATACATATTGAGACTATTTTCACACGCATGCGGTACCAAGAAATTCAGTACCGCGGCACAATCTACTATGGTCTTGTTCTCCCGCACGGAGATCCAGTCCGTTTTCAAGGGCTTTTGTACCAAACCCCATTTATTGTTTGCTGGCAGGGTCTCGGGCCAACAGAGTTTGATTACGTGGTCGAGGCTGGGACGCAAATCTATGTGTTGGAGGTACCTCGGGCAGTTGCCGAACACCGAGGGTGGACAGAATTTGGTGCGCCCATTCGGCTGACAAAATCTGACGCCCTGAACAGCTATATACGCTCTTTGGAAACTTGCTTGATCCTGGGTCAGTCGAAATCCGCAACCAATCCAAATCCTGTGTTCAATGCACTTGCCCAAGAGCTTGAACGCCTGATGGGCGATGCCCTTTTCTGTTCGGGTCGTGAAGAGGTTTTCAGCAAATCGGATCATGGCCATTGGAAAATCGTCACTGCCGCGGAAGCGCTTCTGATGGACGATAACAATGCCGGAATAACTATTCAGGAACTTTGTCGCTTGCTTGGGGTGCCCAGGCGGTCGCTATACGCTGCGTTCGAAAAACAGATAGGGCTTGGTCCGGGTAAATTTCAGACACTTATTCGATTGCATCGCCTCAGATCGCTGCTTCTAAATACGCCATATGAGAAAGGTGTCGTGTCTAAACTTGTTGGGGAAGCAGGCTTCAATCACTTTGGTCGAACATCTGTTGCCTATCGTCGGTTCTTTGGAGAGTCGCCGATTGACACAGTTAAGCGATCCTGACTCGCAGAAAAAAGAAAGATCTTAGTTATCAAACTATTAGCGCCTCTTCAAACTGTTATAATACCGTAAATTACCTGCTAATTGCTCCACTCTGTACCGATATCTGAATTGCAGAAACGAAGAGTGGAGCAATCAGATGTCCAACTACAAGAAACTTGTTACGCTGCGGGCTCTCTATCCCTCAACAACCGCAGCAGCTCAAAATCTGGTTATGCGGGCCGCAGAATTGAAGCGGGCGCGCGAATATCAAATCCGTATCGAACTTAACGGTACTTTTACTGCGCAAGTCGCCTTTGAAAACGCAATGAAGGAAACCCTGCTTTGGGCTGCGCGTGAATCCCGCGAACTCAGCTCTGAGCGACTGTTCAAGTTCACGATGAGTATTTTCGCACAATTCTCGTTGGAATACCCCAGCTGGTACAAGGTGCTCCCGGAAATATCGGATTATCTACTGGACCTCACCAGTTCAGAATCCTCGAAACTTGATGACGCGGTGGAGCAGGTAAAAAGAGAACATTCGTCGAAAAAGCGGAAGTTGGAAGCATCGAAGGATCAGCATCTTGTCTTTCCTTTGTACGCAAACTCGCCTTCTTCCCCTTTCAACCATGCTGTTCAGTGAGGCAAACCGATGTCCGCAAAATACAATCATAAACACCGCATACCAGCTGCAATTCTGACAATTATTCTTGCAGCATTCACCGCGCCGGCCATGGCCGCCGATTGGAACAACAGCTACATCGGCATCAAGTTCGGCTATGGAGAGCTTGAAAATGGCTTAAGCCATGACAATGGTCTTATCGGATTTCAACTCGGGCGAGATTGGGAAGCCTCAAACTGGGTGGGGGCATCGCAATCGACGCCAACCATCTAAACTTCGCCTGTGATTGCGGCGATCCAGACACACTCACGCGTATCAGGCTGCGTGGAGGATATGCCTTTGGCAACACCTTGGCCTACGTGACCGCCGGGCCCGCATACGTCTGGGGCGGAGACGTTAATGACCGTTGGGGTTCTTCAATTGGTGCCGGACTGGAACACCGATTATCTGACGGCGTTTCGATATTTGGTGAGATCACACAAGAAAGGTTTGACAATTCCGATGGTGAGTTCGACCTGGAATCGACAACTGCTACGTTTGGGGTCAACTACCGCTTCTGACGCTCAGCCCAGCACAACCTGACCCCGGCAAATCGCAAGAAATGTATTAGCCGGGGTTTAGCAATGTAAGAGCGTCGTCAAGTGGCACACGAATTGCCGCCCACAAACAATCGAGTATTATCCCGCATCAGGACCGCTGCGCACTTAAAGGGAAATGCTCATGGGCGTCGATAACGCATGGCTACGGCATTTTGCCAGGATGTTCGAGGAACGGCTGTCAGATGCCCGTGCCTTTAAAAACGCTTTACAGGACTCCGGTTTGACGCGCAGCGATCTGAGTGAGCCTTCGAAACTCATTGACCCTTACAAAGAAGGTCAGTTTGTCCGCCTGGCTTGCGATCACCTAAAGATGCCAGCCTTTGCTACGATCGCCGGATTGGATTTCAATTCACCGCGAGACATCGTTTGGTACATCTTAAAGTATTCACAAAATCTAAGAGAAGCGATTGAAAATGCATCATATTATGGCGCTTTGATTGATGACACAATTGGCTATTCCCTTGTTGTATCGGGAAATCATGCCTCCCTTCAGCTGCAAATCGTTGACGGAGGTCTCACTAAATTTCACAGGAGGACCGAGTTTCTTATCTTCTCGGCGATCTCTCTGGTGCGCATTATCACAAAAACCCAACTCTACCCATTAGAGGTTCGGTTTCAGCATGTAGTCAAATCCGCAGGGCCCGAAATACAAAAAGCCGCTGGCTGCGCCATTTCCTTTGGCTCCGAAAGAACAGAAGTTATCTTACCGCTTTCATCTCTTGATCTGCCAATTCCAAGCTACGACCCGGCTCTTAAAAAGCATCTAACTGATTACGGGGACAACCTGTTGAAAGAGAGGGTGGGCCGAAAGTCGGGCATCCGCAATAGGGTCGAAGCCCTATTGCTGAACGAACTGCCGGGGCGGATTCCAAATCTACATGTCACTGTGCCCTTAATTACTGGACGCAAATACATTCTGGGACATTTGGCCCGGTTTTGTGCCCTTAATTCTCGGATATCCACAGGCTAGCGGCGACTTTTTTCGAGGGTGCGATCCGCACATCGGAGCAACTCCGCACGGTCCGCATTTACACCGAGTTGTTCGATTGCTTTTTTAGCCGCCGCCAGAAAATCGGGTTTAGTTGTGTTGTCGGATTTTCGTGCCGGGAACCAGGCCTTCTGAATTTTGCGATCATCTTTCGCCGGGGTTGGCGAACTGCATGAAAGGTGAACGAGTTGATCCAATAAATTGTGTTGAACAGGGAGTGCCATGCGTAGCCTATCTCGTGCTGTAGGATCACGACGCATCGCAATAGATACGGCCTCCAATGGTCGCGTCATCGATAGATGAACAGCAGCGAGCATAGTATACCGGTCATGGCGGGATTTGGAGCAAAGCCCCGCGTGACGAAGTTCTGGCGCAAGTACCCGTACAACCTGTAGCGCCAAGTCTAATTGCCTAACAACATGCTGACTTCCGCGCCAATACAGTTGCTCCAACCACGCTGCGCCCTTCAAAGCTCGGACTTCCAACCGTAAGGGAACTTGAAACTCTGCACCTGGCGCCGTGCCGAGAGGTAACAGGCCAGTACCGCAGGAATTGCAGATCATAGACCAAGCATAGCGCCAGTGCCGCAGGGAAACTCCAGGCACTTTCCGCGTACATGTCGGACAGTACTGAAAGTCTGAACAGGGCACACATTCGACTGGAAATCCTGCGCGACGCTTGAGCAACATGCCCTTTATGTCACTCGACGGCAGATGAGCCAGAGCACCGAACCTTTCGATATTTGCGCCTCGCAGATCGTGACTGGTCTCCGGCTGCTTGCCACCCGAAAACCCGAGATAGCCAAGCAATTCAGGAACAGAGCAATAATTGGCTTCAGCAAGCCGGGTGACCCAACTTGATAACAATTCGTCTTGTAGCGGCGGAGGACGCCTCGGCAGCGGAAGAATAGTCACTAAAACGCCGGAACGGCCTGTCTTCGAATGTTCCAGCTGTGCTTGGCCCAGATCGGTTGCCAGGCTTGAACCGCCTCATCCGTGATACGCTCCTCGCCTGTCTCGATAGCGTCTATCGCAAGCGCCTTGACCATCGTGAATACGCGCGACGTAACACCGCCTGTCACACCCAGAATGGTTCGAAGCGAATGCACACTGAGGCTGGACCCGCGTTCCAATTGCATCGCAGCAATCAGCGTCTGGATAAGACGAGAGAATTCGATATCGTCTTCCCAGAGCGGCAAGAAATGCTCGTCCAGACGCCGGGCCAGTTGTTCGTCGCCGCGAATGGCGTCGACAGCTTCATTCACACCAAAGACGACGAGAGATGCACAGAGATCATTGGCGAGGAACCGCAGCATGTTCAGGAAACGCCGTTGCTCACGATAGCTGCCCGCCAGCAAGTTGTGGACTTCGTCGATCATGATCATCTTCAGGTCCATGTCGCGCAAATGGCTGAGGGCACGCACCTCCAGTTCGGATACGGTATGCCGGCCCCACATGGGCGCGCCGATCGATGCCAGAATGTGCTGATAAAAGCGCCTCTCATCAGGTGCTGGTGGCGCCTGCAGTAATAGGATCGGTGTTCGGGTGACACCAATATCTGCTTCGTATTGGGTTGGGTACAGGCTTTCCATACGCTTAGCGATCATGGTCTTTCCTATCCCTGAACTGCCGTAAACCATGAGGCCCGGCATCCGGGACTGTTTTGGCATCTCCATGAGGGAAGTGAGCCTGTTGAGAACAATATTTGCACGGTCGAATGCGATCCACCGGTCACTGCGGACTAAATCAAGTCTTTCGTTTGTTTCCATGAATGTCATCTATCGGGTAAGTAGGAAGATCCGGATTACTGGTATCAATCGCGAACATCTCGCGGGATGGATCGCGTTTGGCTTTGTCGTTAGGAAGTCGCGCTTGACGTTCTCCCTCCAGCCGCACCGCCAGGGTTTTCTGCTTGGCCGCGTGCGCGATGCGCCTTTGTTCTTCAATAATCTGAAACAGCATCGACTCCGGGATCGTCCCGCCTTGGCGCTCGTGAAATATCGCGCGCGCACGCCGCGACTCCCAAAGCGAAATCCGTGGCCGCGACAGGTTCTTGTAGCGCGCTACTATGGTCCGTCCTTCGTCATTTACAGCCCAAATCTGGGACATATCGCGAGGGTCGTACTTGACAGTAACCTTCCCGACTCCACGACCGATCATTGGACCAAATGCGTCGCTCCAATAGCCGACAGAAAACAGCTTGATCCCGGTTCGAGCGAGACGCCGACGTTCGGAAGGAAGGAAGCTGATGCGAAACGCCTCGGTATCGACAACCTTTCTGCCTACGCCATCACCACCGAGGTCTGCCCAAGCCGCCAGCGGTGCTCGCCCCAATCCGCCGTGGCGGATGTTGTGATAGCGACATATCTCTAAGTGCAGCCAATCCTCGAACTCCTCCAATGTCATTGCCGCATGGTCAGAGCTGTCGTAATCCCCCCTGTTCTTGGGGGATGATTGCGTTGTTCCCGGGAGTACATGAACTGCGCCCATGGTTGTCCCTATTAAACGTTCGATATGGCCGCCATAATGCGCGCGACCTGGTGGCCTGTACTCGATTGAGATTCCCCAATCCGCACAGGCCGACTGGAAGGCGTCGCTGCGGAAATCCCGCCCGTTGTCAACATGAACGGCTTGCGGAATCCCAGCGGCAGGCCAATACAACTCCTCCAGTATCTCTGGCGCGCGGATCGACTTCGTTCGCACGCAATGGTGCAGACACAAACCGATGGACAAGACGGACGGCGTATCAAAACTCACATATACGCCCAGAACAACGCGGGTCGCGACATCGATTGCGAGAGTCAACCAAGGTCGCCCCAAAGGCTTACGTTCGAATTGATCGACAAGAATAATGTCAGCCAGAGTGTGATCGATTTGGACGACTTCCAAGGGGCGCTCCACGTCCAAACCCCCTACCCTCGGATCGAAAGCTTGCCTCGCCGCCTTTGCGCCATTTCGTTTCCGCATCACCTCGCGTTGATCCATAGCGTCGACACGCGACTTGATCGTACGCCGAGTGGGAGGTCGATAGCCTCTCGCTGCGCACTCCGCCCGGATCTCGTTGACTATCCTCAGAAAACTTGGCGGTTCTGGTACGAGGTAGTGTTGGCGTAGAACGCGCTCGATTGTGCTTTCTACATCCGGTTCCAAGCGTCGTGAGCCATACTTCGGACCGCGTCGTTTAGGGAGTAACGAACTCGCGCGCCCATCATTTATCTTGAGGCGACGGTAAAAGTCCCATGCGGTGCTTCTCGAGACGCCAATCTTCTTGGCCGCTTCCAATAGTAGCGGTCCAATATCCTGCCCTGACTCCTCGAGTTCCAGTATCGGACGCAACGCATTGGCCCGTTCAACTGCGAGCGCACTTTCTTCTGGGTGCTCTACTTCATTAGACAAGATCATCCCCACGCGACTTATCCACAGGACACATCGTCCGGGAATTAAGGGCACAGTCCGGTAATTAATGATACAGTCCAGAAATTAAAGGCACAATCAAGCACTGATTTTGCTCAACTTTATTAAGCCAGCGTCCAGTAATTAAGGGCACAGTGACAGCGGCGCAATCAATATGGGCTGGTCATGATCGACAACTCCTTCTAACGGTCCACTAACCAGTCGCGTTTGCCCCTAAGTTAATTAAACCCACGGTCATGTATTCATCAGTGTGGTCCTGCAATGCTTGGGCTCTGAACCCTTTGATTTGATTGCCCTCGCGAGCGGGGGCTTTTTCAAGCTCCTGAACTTCAGGAGGTGTGATGAATAACTTGTTTATGCTACCGACGAGCAGATGGCGCGGTTGCGGCCCTGTTTTTCGAAGAGCCACGGCAAATCTCGTGTGGGAGACCGGCGTGATTTGAGCGGGATTACCTCCACTAATCGCAATGGTTTGCGTTGTATTTTATGGTGGTCGTATCCACCGTGGCCATTGTTGTGATGCGTGTGATGACATGAATGACCGTGCCCTCCGAAATGCGAATGCTGGTGGGGTGCTGGCAGATAAACCGGGTAAGCCCATGCAGAATACCTGTGTCAAGTCATGGGCGTCAGCTGCAGAATTCATCTCTCGGGATTGATTTATTTATCTAGTCAACAATTCTTTTATCTCCATGGCCGTCTCTTTGAAGGCACGAAAGAGTTCCTCAAAATGAGACGTTCGAGCGGAGCCTTTTCTCCAAACCAGACCCACGGAGCGCTGTAAACATGTGTTCTCGATATCGACCACAACAATGGGGTCGTGATCTCGGAAACCTGATGCGATAAAAATCTCTGGGAAAAGAGCAGGTCCTATGCCTATTGCAACCATTTGCCTAAGAGCATCCAAGTTTGTACCGTCATATCCATCGCTAAATGTGGCGCCAGAAACGCGGCTAAAGTTGTTGATGCTTGAATTGAAGTGAGTTTCCGATCCCAAGCTAAGTAATTTCATACCATCTAAAGTAGAAGGGAGAACCACATCCTTCTTGGCAAGTGGATGGTCGACATGAACAGCGAGCTTCAACTTTTCAACCATTAGTTCTTCAAAAAAAATTTGGTTCTTTTCGACCGGTGGGCGCATCAGAGCGCAATCCAGCTTCCCAGAAACAATTAATTTCTCAAGAATGATCGGGCGTTCTTCTCGGATAGAGAGTTGCAATTCCGGAAATCGCGAGCGAAGTCTCGGCATTGCAAATGGTAGAAAGTAAGGACCAAACGTGGGAGCCATGCCCAATCGAAGCGATCCTCCGAGATTGGCGCTTGCAAGATCCACGATATTTGTAATTTCGTCGAGAGTCGCCAAAACAGTGTACGCAAGCTGAATTACTTTTGAGCCAACGTGCGTAGGAAACGTACCACTGGAAGAACGCTCAAGAAGCTTGATCCCGAGCCTATCCTCGAGGATTTGAATCTGCGAGGAAAGCGTCGGTTGAGACACATTGCAGGCCAAAGCGGCATCGCCGAAATGCCCGTGCTCACTTAACGCTACCAAATATTCTAACTGCCGATGACTCGGACGAACTACCATCTAACACCAAACTTAAAAATGTGATTAGTCAATTTTGCGAGGCGCGTTGATGCGCGTTTGGTTGGCACGTTAGTAAACTTTGCCAAAGTGTCGAAAAAAAATTAACCGAAGACGAAATCATATTTTTAAACCCAGTTTGAAAATGTGACGTATCCTGAAAAGCACGGCAAAATCGATTTTTGACTGATCACAAGTAACATCCATTGCTTTAGGCAAGACAAGTTTTCTCTTTGCGAAGTGCAAAATAGAGTTCCTAGTTTTAGTTTTTCTTAAGAATGGGTGAAATCCTCAGAATGCCTGGGACTAGAAGCAGTGATGCTAGCTTTGCTGAGCAACTGCTTGGAAATGAAGGTCGAATTCTGCGCAACCTTTGTCTAAGGTAAACCCTGCTGCGAACAACAAGAATTTATAAAGTAGGGAGTTACCATCTGATCGACTGATCCAAGTGTGTTCTGAGTTCCACACTATACGCTATCTGCTGTAGCAAAGAGCATTTGTAAAAGATGATCACTACCGCCTTGCCGGTCAGTGGCTACGTCGATGCTCGGGTTTAGCTCGGCGGCCGAAAAACCTTGGATTGGTTTCTCTACGATTGCGAGTATGACGTCGGCTGATTTCGAGACGCGCATCTCCGGTCGAAAATAACGCAAGACGCCGGACAAATATGGTGAGCTTAAATGCAGGTGGCGACCTTCTTTGGCCGCAGTTTCACGATCCGTCTCGCAACCATCATCTACTGGTGGTGATTTCTTTGCTCAATCATCTTGCGTGTTTATTGCAGAGCATTCTGATTTCCGTGATTATTGCTTTCTATCGCCCAATCGAAACTAACTATTGGACTAATTCGACTTAAAGCAGTCAATTGGTTTGGCGACGATTGGTCTTGGTGTTCGACTTTACTCCGAACTGTCTTAAGTGATCGCCGGCATTCGATGCAATTCATTGTTTTTATTATATAATAAATCTTTTCCGAGATTCTTGCAGCAGCGGCACTCAGGCCAACTGGACGTGTTTTCGTGACACGTTTCATCTAAAAACTTGGAGGTGCAAACCATGTCCAGATTTCCGTCTTCATATGCGCAACGTTCGACGATGTCCGGCGTGGAACGGCCTGAAATGTATATACCCGGCTGGGATGCCTGGCCGTCTTATCTGCGATTTGTGCGGGACGGTTCGGGCCTATTTTTCCAAAGGTCAATCCAACCGGTTGAAGCGGAGCCCGAAGTTGTGCAGAGCAACCTGTCGCAAGAGTTTGCGATGATCTCGACGCAATCATCTGAAATTGACCCTGAAATCGGGCCAGTACCCGGCGAAGCCCCGACGGCATCCGGACATCTCTATATGCATGCCACCAAGAGTGGCGGACTTTTCAACGCCTTTGACAATGAGTTTTACGTTTATTCGTCAGGCAGCCACCAGATGTCTGAAGGTAGGCTTGAGTTCACCAATTCTGACATCAGTAGCAAAGACACAAACCTGGGGATGACCGAAGAAGTCACTATCCGTGTCGCCTCACAGATTATTGGCAATGACTTGGGGAACACCATTCATGGTTTCGGTACCGCCTCGTTCAACGGCAATGTCTACGATCATAATGATCAGATATTTGGTATGGGCGGCGATGACGTCATCTATGGGCATGCTGGCGATGATATGCTGGTAGGGGGATCAGGTGATGATCGCTTGTACGGGGGCCACGACAACGATGAACTCTGGGGCGGCATTGGGAATGACCTACTAGACGGAGGCGAGGGTTCGGATACACTGTATGGCGGTGTCGGAGATGACTGGCTAATTGGTGGTGGATCAGCAGGCACGGACGGCGACGTGTTCTATGGAGGAAGCGGGTCGGATTATTTTGTGCTCAATGATCCAGACGTCCCTTCACAGCATTTCCAAGAACCCGAGAATTCGTGGCCCATCTCGATGATCAACGAGACACTTTGGAGTGTTGGTCTTTATAGCGTTGGGGGGGTTGTTAAGTATTTCAAAGTCGGCGTGAATATTCTCAACCACTTTATTTCAAATGTAAATAACGGGGGTGAGGATCAGGGCAACGTTGATCCGGCGCGGGTCAGCAAAATTATGGATTTCAACCCGTTTGAAGACACCATTATTGTCGAGGCAAATGCCAACAAGGACCTGCAGCCAATAATCGAATGGGTCGGCCAAAATGACATCATGTTCCGCATAAAGGACGGGACGAACAAATACCTTGCAGAAGTGCGCTACAGCGACGTTCCGCAATTCAGCGACCCAAAGATGCGCTTGGGTTACAGTGAATTCGAGAACGATTTGGAGCAGTACGTCAAAAACACCATGCTGGTTGTCACCATCAAGGATGGCGTAGTGACGCTGGTTGATGGTTTTGGCAGGGTTATCGACCCCGGCACACAAGACTTAAACAACTTTGAACAGCTCGGGAACGGACGTTTCATTATCCTGGGGGGATACCAAGGGGTCCACAATGTCGGAGGGATAGCCAACGACTTTGTATTCGGGACCAACCATAATGATATTTTGCTGGGCCATACCGGCGAAAACGAGGCGGCGGGATCTGGTAATGATGTTCTCTGGGGTTTCGGGGGCGACGACTTTTTTGATGCGGGTGCCGGTCACAATAAAGTTTACGGTGGTACAGGCAGCGATACCTACAGCTTTTACAGTGCCGTCGGCGGTGTGGAGAGTGATATCTCTGGCGTTCGTATTGATATGGCTGAGACATATTCAGATGAATCGCCCGACGACGATCGCAGCTATTTTCTGGGTAAGGCGCGCTACAAAGACAACCTGGTAGAGGGCGAGTCTCATTCCGAACTCTATAGTATAGAAAACATCATTGGTACCAAGCTTGACGACATCATCTTTGGCGACGAGTTCAACAATCACTTTCAGGGCGCTGAAGGCAGTGATCGGCTGTATGGTCGAGGCGGGAACGATGTCCTAGTCGGAGGCGCAGGAAACGATTTCCTTGATGGGGGTAGCGGAAACGATGTGCTCGAAGGAGGCGCGGGGAACGACACGCTAAAAGGCGGTGCCGGCAACGATATTTTGGCCGGAGGATTGGGAAAGGACACTCTTGAGGGTGGGAGTGGTGGGGATCAATTTATTCTGGACGGCGGTTGCGATGTAATACTGGATCTCAACATCGGAGACGGAGATACTATCAATATCCTGAGCAATGCTCACGCGTTCAACACCCATGAAGATTTGGTGATCGAGCAGCACAGCGGCCATCATTTCAGCTTGCGCTTGCCAAATGGCAACTTGGTGGCCGATATCCACATTGATGGGCCGGAAATCAGTATTCTTCAGCTGAGAGACCATATTGCGGTAGACGGTGAATTTTACCCGTCGGCCTGGACAGACTATTTCATCTTCGAAGACACGATCGCAGGCTATGATGATAGTCAGAAACCGGGTTCAGCTGCAGCGATGGAAAACTGGCTCAACAACTTTGTGTCCGAACTTATGGGGTCAAACAAGAATGAGCTCTTCAAACCTGGATACGGAGACGTCTTAGTTGACGGCAACGGCGGCATAGACACTGTTTCATACGAAGACGCCTCTTGCGGGGTCTTCATTTACAATGGTGCGAGCACAAACTTCCTGAATGGCTCTTCAAATGAACATGATCTGATCGACATCGAAAATTTTATCGGTAGTAACTTCGATGATTATATAGTGGGCAACTCAGCAGACAACGTGATCGTTTCGGGCGGTGGAAATGACACTTTGAGGGGAGGCGCTGGCGATGATGTGTTCATCCTAAACGGAGGTAGAAATTCTATCAGCGACTTCTGTATCGTTGACGGAGAGAAGATTTACATCTCTAGGGAAGAGTACGGCGTTTCGAGTTATGACGATCTCGCCATCGTCGATAAAGGTGGTTATTTCCACATTGTTATTGAGGAAAGTTCCTTCGTGATCGCTGAGGTGACCGAGGTAGGCTCGGGAAACTGGTACCTACCTGACTTCGTTGATTTTATCTAGGCGGCGTTTACAAAAAATGTTTCACATAAGTGAGGTATGATTCAGGCTATTTTTCATAATGAGACCAGCATCCCACGAGGCTGTATTTTGGATTGGGAATGCCTGATCTTAGGACGTTTTTTATTTGTCGCACGCGCTGCATAGTAGGTGCAAATCCGTCAACCACCATCTTGTTCAGGATGGGTTTCTGGATCGCCCAAACCAAGGCCTTCTGGTGCGATCTGCCGGAAGCGCTTGTGTTGTGGTCGATAATCTATTGCCAGTTCAGGCGCTGGACACCGGCCGGGGCTTTGGGAACAGCCTCGCGGATGATCTGAAGCAGAGCGGGGCAGGGCCACGTACTCTTCAAAAAGATCGACGACACAGTGACACCATTTGCCCTGATACCTTCTGGTTCCATTCTCTAATCTGCTCTGCGATTTCGGTCGAGATGTCTTGGCGCATCATTTCGACATGCGGAACGGCCACACTGGTCGCCTCGATATCATGACAGAACGGTTGCCGGTTCTGTCGCAGACTTTGTTCCCTCCTGTCAGGTAGAGCGTAGTTTTCGTCGCGCACGCTCGAATTTCATCGGAGCAGATCCCAAACTAAATCGTGATTGATAAGAACAGTGCAAATGCAGCCAGCATTCGAGAAGTGAACAAGATTCCGAGGCGGTTCGATTGCCCCGCGAAAGTACAAACGACCAGGTCCAAATATCTCAATAACCTGATCCAGCAAGATCACAGATTCATTGACCGACGCGTGGGATACATATGTGGGTTCAAGTCATTCAGATCGGCTTGCGCCGCACTGGATGGCATTGAGGTGGCGAACATGATCCGCAAAAAGCAATTCTCTAGCGATACGACTTTCGGCTGTCGGATGTCGGATGTCGGATGTTTGTCAAGATCGCGGGATAGCTGCTAGGCCTCCCCAACTGAACTGGTCCACCGTTATGTTTAGGAAACGGAGGACCACGAATGGCAAACAAGAGACCAAAGCCCGAAGAGATTGTCT
>NZ_JBQGAN010000040.1:0-19690 GCF_056542865.1 Ruegeria sp. AA6 | reverse complement strand
GCCCGCCAGCGCCTGAAACCATCGTCCCGATGGATCACACGCCGATGATGCACTAACAATCAATTTGGACCAGTCAGATGAGGCTGCTCACGGTATTTTGGTCCAAATAACTTCGCCTGCCACAATCCCGAATTAAATATAACTCGCGACAGGCAAAATAACGGTGCAGTTCTTGAACTGCACCGCTTGGCAACTGGGTCAGCAAGAACGAGCCAAATCATAGAAACGTAAGTCAGGACACCGACTGTTCCGATACGATCTCTCCGAACCGAGTGAAGAACTTGCCCGACAGTTTCTTGGCTGTGCCTGCGATCAAGCGGCTACCAAGTTGCGCGATCTTGCCGCCTACATCGACTTTGGCAGTATATGCCAAAACCGTTTCATCTCCGTCTTCCGTCAGCGTCACTTCTGCGCCACCCTTGGCAAATCCCGCGGCCCCGCCTTTTCCTTCTCCGGATAAGGAAAATCCACCGGGCGCATTGGTATTGTCCAGTGTAACTTCACCGGTGAACTTCGCCTTGACCGGACCGATTTTCAGGACGACTTTGGCCTCAAGCTCTTCGCGTGAGTTCTGCGTCAGCTCCTCGCAACCCGGAATGCACTCCTGCAAAATTTCGGGGTTGTTCAGGGCTCGGTACACCACATCCCGGGGTGCCGAGATACGGATTTCGTCACTGAGTTCCATTTAATTTCCCTTTGTTCAACAGCATCTTGGGTAAACCAGAAGCGCAGTCTCTGTCGCCTCTTCAGGTGTTTGCTCGGGGCGTACAGGCCACAGGGCTCGCAGGCGATTAAGCACGTTTCTCATCATCCGACACCTCCCTCGTCTTGTCGGTGTTTCTCCACAATACAATCTCAGCCAGGATTGACAGTGCAATCTCGTGCGGGTCAATCGCGTGAATATCCAACCCCGCTGGTGATTTGAGCCGTCCCACGCTCACAGGATCCACTCCCCGAGCAATGAGCTTCGTCGTCAGCGTATCAGCCTTTCTGCGACTGGCCACCATGGACACGCGTGCCGCATCGGTTTCCAGCGCCGCGTTCAGGGCGTCAGCATCGCCCTGTCCCTGGGACGCAACGACCACGAAATCCCGCGCTTCGATACCCAACTGCCCGATCGTTTCCGAGGTGAAACGCCGAAACTCACCGTCAATCTCGGCACTTTCACTGATACAGACGCGGAAGCCGGACAATGCACCATGGGATGCCAGAGCCTTTGCAATCAGTGACTCGCCGAAGATCACCAACCTTGGCGCGTGCTGATAGGGCTCTACCAGCAAATCGACTGTGCCCCCGGAAGGACACCCGCTTTTAAAAGTCTGCACGCCATCAGGATCGGTCATTTTCACCACCTTTTCCGAAGGTTTGACCCGGATCATCTGCGGTACACCACTCGCCAACGCTAATTGCGCTGACGAACGCACGGCGCGTTGCACGCAGGCGCCACCCAGATGCCCGAGAATACGGCCGTCCCATGTTATTGCCGCCTTGCCACCGGCCTTGGCCGAGGTTGCATCCGCGGTACGCAATACTGTGGCCACGCAAAAGGCTTCGTCGGTTTCGCGCAACTGTTCAATCGTGTCAAATATGTCGAAACTTGCCATCTGATCTCCTTTCACAGCTTGCGAAACTGCGGCTCAAGCGCCGCCAACGCCTCAAGTGTATTGGCGGGCAGGTGCGCGTCCAAATGAGGTTCCGCCGCTTGCATTGCGGCCGCGATAGGTTGGTAGTCGCGCCAACCTTTCAGTGGGTTAAGCCATACGATCCGCCGCGCTTTTCGCCGGATGCGCGCCAGAATATTGCCCAGCGCCTGCGCGTCGGAACTGCAGCACCCGTCAGAAAGTATCACAACGATAGTCCGCCCGTTCAAAGCCCGTGCGCCATATCCGTTCAGAAAATTCTCAAGACTGCCCGAGATGTCCGTTCCACCGCCGAACCCTTCAGCCATCAGAGACAGCCGCCCTGCGGCACGCAACGAGTCATGGTCACGCAGGGCATCTGTGACGCGCATCAGGCGGGTATGGAATAGATAGGCGTCTGCCTCTGTTCCACTGCCGACAAGACCTTTGAGGAAGGCTAGAAAAACGCGGGAATAAACAGTCATTGAACCACTGACGTCACACAGGGCCACAATTCGCATCGGGCGTGGCGGACGAGCGCGGCGATACAGGTCCATCGGCTCTCCGCCCCGCGCGAGGCTGGCGCGCTGAATCCGGCGCATATCCAAGGCCGTCCCACGCAGCGCCTGTTTTCGCCGGCGCGAACGACGGTCGCGGATAGCGCGCGCGATGGCAGTTGCGACCTGTTCGGCCCGCCGCAGCGCGTCTTCATCCATCAGTTCGCGCAAGTCCCGACGCGACAGGTTGGCCGTACGGGTTGCAATCAGCTTCCCGTCTCTCCCCACGGCCTCCCTGTCGCCCGGATCAGGAGCGACTTCCTGACCCGTATCCGCACCAGTTTCGTGAGTGTCCTGATCCTTTTGTTGCCAAATCATCGGTTTGGCGGATTGCACCCGGACGTGCGATGTCCTTGCGACGCCTTGACGTTTCTTACCAGCGTTGAACCAGAAGGTATCAAACAACTCATCAAACCGACGCCAGTCCTCGGCACACCCTGCCAGCAGCACACACAAGGCTTGGCGGGCTTGTTTTGCATCCGTAGATTCAACGGTCGACAGAGCAACCAGTGCGTCTCCTGTTTCCGCCGGACCAACGCGCATACCGTTCATCCGCAGATGCGTGATGAAACCGGACATTCGGTCAGCTAGGCCGTCGGCGCGAGAGGGAAACCGAGTGACCTGCATCACGCGACCTTTCCGATCAAACGATCCATCAACTCGGGCGGCGCGGCATCATAATCAGCTGCCGTTTTTAGCAGACAGACGAGCGTGGCCTGAATCTCGTCGCGCGACTGCGACAAGTCGTTGACTCCCAGACCGGACAATGCCGCCGCCCAATCCAGCATCTCGGCAATGCCGGGCGATTTCTCCAGATCTTCCTTCCTCAACGCCTGCACAACCCCCACGATCTGACGGGCCAGGAGCCCCTCGATTTGCGGCATCCGCGACCGCAGGATCGCCATTTCTGTTTCGTGAGTGGGGTATTCGAGAAAACTGTACAAACATCGACGGCGCAGCGCGTCTGACAGATCCCTTGTCCCGTTGGCCGTCAGAATGACGATAGGTTTCGCGCGTGCCGAGATTGTCCCAAGTTCGGGAATCGTGATCTGAAAATCCGACAAGACCTCAAGCAAATACGCCTCAAACTCCTCATCTGCGCGGTCAATCTCATCAATTAAAAGCACCGGAGGGATTTCCGCAGATATCGCCTCTAACAAAGGGCGTTTCAGTAGAAACGCATCCGAAAACAGCTTTGCCTCACTGGTCCCGCCCTGTGTTTCGCTGGCGCGAATAGCCAACAACTGACGCTGATAGTTCCACTCATAGATGGCATGGCTGGCATCCAACCCCTCATAGCACTGCAACCGGATCAGTCGTGTGTCCCGATACGCCGCCATCGCCTTGGCAACTTCGGTCTTTCCCACGCCGGCAGGCCCTTCCAGCAGCAAAGGCCGCCCCATCTGCACCACCAAATGCAGTGCCATCGCCAACCGATCATCGGCAACATAGCCCTGCGCGGCCAATCCGTTCTGCACATCACTTACAGTCAAACCAGGATCCAATCTTCATCTGGCCAAAAAATACCTCGGGGGTCCAAGGGGGCAGAGCCCCCTTGCTTCAGTCGGACCGGCTACATCCGGTTCGAACCCAATTACCCATGCATCCCCAACCCATTGGCAATCTTCCAGATCCGCCAATGATCATGCGGCATATGGCTTTGAACCAACCCGAAAGGCCGGAACGCATCATGCACCGCATTCGAAAACGCAGGCACGCCACCCACATTCGGGCTTTCGCCCACACCCTTCGCGCCAATCGGATGGTGCGGAGACGGCGTCACCGTATGATCTGTGATGTAATTCGGCGTCTCCCATGCCGTGGGCAGAAAGAAGTCCATCAGCGTGCCGGTCTTCACATTGCCCATTTCATCATAGGCAATCTCCTGCCCCATCGCGATGGCCAAAGCTTCTGTCACGCCACCATGAACCTGCCCTTCGATGATCATCGGGTTGATCCGGGTGCCGCAATCGTCCAGCGCATAGAATTGCCGGACCTCCCATTCGCCGGTATCCACGTCGATCTCCATGACACAGATATAGGCTCCGAACGGATAGGTCATGTTCGGCGGGTCATAGTAGCTGACCGCTTCCAGACCGGGTTCCAGACCGGGGATCGCCTGATTGTACGCGGCAAAGGCGATTTCTTTCATGGTCTTGAACCGCTCAGGCGCGCCTTTTACAGAGAACCGGTCCACGTCCCATTCGACATCGTCGTCGTGGACCTCAAGCAGATAAGCCGCGATCATTTGCGCTTTGGCGCGGATTTTGCGCGCGGCCATAGCAGTTGCAGCACCCGCTACAGGCGTGGACCGAGAGCCATAGGTCCCGAGGCCATACGGAGCGGTGTCAGTGTCACCCTCCTCCAGCGTGATATCATCAGCGGGCAAGCCGATCTCACTGGCGATGATCTGAGCAAAGGTCGTGGCGTGACCTTGACCTTGTGAGATCGTTCCCAGCCGCGCGATGGCCGAGCCGGTCGGATGGATGCGGATTTCGCAGCTGTCGAACATCCCCAGCCCGAGAATATCACAGTTCTTTACCGGGCCAGCGCCAACGATCTCTGTGAAATGCGTCAGACCAATCCCCAACAGCTTGCGGGTCTTGCCTGCCTTGAAATCTTCCACCCGCTGCGCCTGCTCAGCCCGCAAGCTTTCGTAATCAACGACCTTCAGCGCCTTGTCCCAAGCGGTGTGATAGTCGCCCGAGTCATACTCCCAGCCCAATGCCGATTGATAGGGGAACTGATCGGCCTTGATAAAGTTGATCCGGCGCAGCTCGGCTGCATCCATGTTCAGCTTGATGGCCAGAACCTCGATCATGCGTTCGATGAAATAGGCCGCCTCGGTCACCCGGAACGAACAGCGATAGGCCACACCGCCCGGAGCCTTGTTGGTGTAAACCCCGTCAACAGCCAGATAGGCAGTCGGGATGTCGTAAGACCCGGTGCAGATGTTCATGAACCCCGCCGGGAACTTGGTCGGATCGGCACAGGCGTCGAACCCACCGTGATCCGCCGTTGTGTGACACCACAACCCGGTGATCTTGCCATCCTTGGTTGCAGCAATCTTGCCCTGCATCCAGTAGTCGCGGGCAAAGGCGGTGGACATCAGGTTCTCCATCCGGTCCTCGACCCATTTCACCGGTTTGCCGGTCACAATCGAGGCCACGACCGAACAGACATACCCCGCATAAGCCCCCACCTTATTGCCAAATCCGCCACCAATATCGGGGCTAATGACGCGGATATTGTGTTCGGCCAAACCAGAGATCAGCGAAACGACCGTCCGGATCGCGTGCGGGGCCTGGAACGTCCCATAAAGTGTCAGCTTGCCGGTCACTTTATCCATCGACGCAACACAACCGCAGGTCTCAAGTGGGCAAGGGTGGGTGCGGTGATAATAGACCATCTCTTCGGCGACCACGTCGGCCTCGGCCAAAACGGCCTCGGTCGCGTCCTTGTCGCCCTGTTCCCAAGTGAAGATGTGGTTGTGATGCTTGCGTGGACCATGTGCGCCCTCGGTCTGACCTTCCAGGTCTTCGCGCAGAACGACATCCGATTTCAGAGCCTCAAACGGGTCGGTCAGAACTGGCAGTTCTTCGTATTCGACCTCGACCAGTTCCACGGCATCCGCTGCGATGTAGCGATCCTCGGCCACGACATAAGCCACCTCCTGGCCTTGGAACAGCACTTTACCGTCAGCCAGAACCATCTGCTTGTCACCGGCCAAAGTCGGCATCCAGTGCAGACCCAGAGGCGCAAGGTCTTCGGCGGTCAGCACGGCGATAACACCGGGCACGGCAAGGGCCGCTTCTTTGTTCACACTGACAACACGGGCATGTGCGTAGGGAGAGCGCACAAAATCGCCAAACAGCATCCCGTCCAGCTTGATGTCATCGACATAATTACCTTTGCCCTGGGTAAAGCGCACATCCTCGACACGCTTACGGGCGCAGCCCATGCCTTTGAGGTTGGCGGCGCGTTCTTCGGGGGTCAGAGTCTGGTCGTTCATTCCGCAGCCTCCTTTTGAGCGTTCAGCATGTCAGCCGAGGCCGAGATAGCTTTGACGATGTTCTGGTACCCGGTGCAGCGGCACAGGTTTCCGGCCATACCAAATCGGATCTCCTCTTCGGTCGGGTTCGGGTTTTCCTGCAGCAGACGGTGCGCGCGGGTGATCATGCCCGGCGTACAGAAGCCGCATTGCAGCCCGTGATGTTCACGGAACATTTCCTGCAACACACCCAGGCTGCCATCGTCATTGGTCAGCCCTTCAACAGTGGTGATATCGGCCCCATTCACCTGTGCCACGAAGGTCGTGCAGGATTTGACGGACTTGCCGTCAATATCCACGGTGCAGGCGCCACAATGGCTGGTCTCGCAACCGATATGCGGACCGGTGATTTTCAGATCTTCCCGCAGGAAGTGGATCAGCAGCGTGCGCGGCTCGGCCAGACCTTCGAACTGTTTGCCATTCACGGTGAGTTTGACGTGCATTTTCGACATGATTTCCCCTCCTCAACCCGCGAGACTTTGCGCACGGTCGATGGCGCGGCGCAGCATCACAGCGGCCACGTGTTTCTTGAATTCGACGGGGCCGCGATTGTCGGCTACCGGGTCGATCGCGTCGAGCATTGCCGACACGCAGCCCTCGACATCGCCGCCCGCCAGAGCGGCGCTGGAAGCCTCGGACCAGATCGGTGTGTCCGACAGGTTGGTCATCGCAACCGAGGCCGTACCGTTGCCAACCATCACCGCAGCGGCAGCTGTCGCGTAGTCGCCGATCTTGCGTTTTTGTTTCTCATAAGCTTGCCCGACACCCGCTCCGGGCACAGGGATCGAGATGCGTGTCAGGATTTCCTCATCTTCACGGGCCGTGAAGTAGGCCGCCTCGTAAAAGTCCCGCGCGGCCACACTTCTATTGCCATCGGGGCCGGACAATTCAAACGTCGCATTCAGGCATTGCATCAGCCCCGGCATGTCATTGCCTGGATCGCCATTGGCCACGTTGCCGCCAACAGTACCCATATAACGCACCTGAGGGTCAGCGATTTGCAGCGCCGCTTCGCGGATCAGCGGAATCGCTGCGGTCAGACCATCATGGGTGATCAGCTCATGCTGAGTGACCATCGCACCCAAAGTCACGGTATCGGAGCCGATCTCAATGCCTTTGAGTTCTTCAATGGCCTGAAGATCGACCAGATGGCCCATCTCGGCCATGCGCAGTTTCATCATCGGGATCAGGCTGTGCCCGCCCGCGATCACGCGCGCCTCGTCTCCGTGTTCCTGCAAAATGCCGATGGCCGAGGCGATGTCGCCTGGCCGGTGATACTCAAAACCGGCTGGTATCATGTTTTTCCTCCCTGGGTCCGAGCAATGTGTCTTGGGGGACCTGTCGTTAGGAAAGGACGATGAGTTCACCAGTTCCAGCCAGTGGAAACCGGGCGCGCAGCTTGTTTCACGAGTTGCGAATTGGCTGCACGAGTTGCGATCACAGGCCCAGCGCGTCGCGAATGTCCGTCAGACGGGACCGACTGACCGGCACCTTGGTCAAGGCATCGACCCCATCGAAATAACAGGTGCCGTTGTCCTTGTGCCGCTCGAAACTGGAAACATGTTTGGGGTTTACAAGGTAACTGCGGTGAGCGCGTAAAAAACCATCGTGCTTGAGGCGCGTTTCCGCCTCGGTGATCGACCAGGGGCAGAAGAGTTTTTCGGCCCCCATGTAGAGCACGGTATAGTGCCCTTCAGCACGGATGGCAGCGATCTGCGCAGGTTCCGAGAAAAAGGTCTGCCCTTCGCGCTCAAACGGCACACCAGCACGCAAGGCGGTCGGCTCGGGCACCGGAGCTTCGGGTGGCGCGGCTTCGGGCTCTGGCCCTATGAACGTGATCCCGGTCAACAGAAAGGCACCACAGATCAAAAAGACCGAAACGGTGACCCCCATCGCCAGCACCTGATTGTTCAGCGCGGGTCCTGCCCCACCGGCATTGTCGCTGGCGACGAAATCGGTCAGGCCAGCGGCCACGAAATGCATGGTGAATACGGCCAAGCCAAAGCACACGGTCCCCAACAGAATATTGCGCTGGGTGCGATTGTCATAGGCCACCCAGATCGCCAGCACCGACAGGACCACCGACGCAACGGTCGAAATCGCCAAATCCCAGAAGGTGTAGACTGGTCGGCACAGCTCCATCCCAGCCATGCCGACATAGTGCATCACCACGATGCCGAGACCGACGATGACCCCTGCCGTCACGATCGTCTGCATCGTTCGTGGCCGGAAATGCAGCAGCAGCAGCGCCAACCCGGCCATCAGGATCGCCACCAAAGCCGATATCAGTGTAATCAGCGCGTCATAATAAAACAGGATCGGCAGTTGCAGGCCCAGCATGGCCACGAAATGCATCGACCAGATACCGCCGCCCAGAATGACCGCAGCCAGCGCGACGATGAACTTGCGCCGCTGCGGCTCCAGCTTGGATGCACCATGCGTCAGGTAGAGGCCGGTAAAGCCCGCCATCAGCGCCACGGCCAATGAGGCCGCCACAAGCCAGGCGTTATGAGAATAGTCCAGCATTTGGGTTTGCACGCCCTCCCCGACGCGAGGGTGACGTTAGCAAACGGATTTGATTGGGACAATTGGCTGCCGGATCCGATTCCGGTCTGGGTTGATTTTCCCTACTGAATGACCGCATTTTCCCAGGCTGACAGGAATTTCCTGCGCTTCAAGTCATCCAAAAACGTCAGCAGAGCAGGGTTCAGGCCAATTGTCTCACGATCTGTTGCACCATCCGGTGACGTCAACGGTGGCAACGAAGAGGCATAACCTTGCCCAGCGGAACTTTCGGTGGTCAGGTATCTGATAAACGCCTCTGCGGCCTCCGGCTCTTGTGTCTCTTTCGAGACCAAAGCCGTCCGCATCATGATCGTCTGAAAGTCGGTCGGGAAAATCACTTCAAGTGCGTCCTTCCCCTCGGCCCGCACAGCCGCGTAACTGCCAAGAACGTTATACGCGACCAGGATCGTCCCATCCGCAAGGTCATTGATCATTTCGCCCGAGCAGCAATACAGCCGCACTTCAAGACCGCCCATAACCTCCATCAAGCGCCAATAGGTTTCCGAGGCGCGCGCATCCTGCGTTGCAAAAAGATATCCAAGACCCGACTCGCGCACATCGTAGGTGCCAACCTTGCCTCGAAATTCTTCGGGACGCTCGCGCAAGGCTTCGATCAATTGTTGGCGCGTCAGTGGAAGCTGCTGATCCTCGAACGCAGCGCGGTTGACCACGATGGCGGCAGGTTCGGTTGTGAAGGAAAACAGACTGTCATGCCACTGCGCCCAATGCGGTGTTTCGATATCGTCTATAGGCAGCGCATAGCCGTCATTCGCCAGTTTCAGTTGCAGGTCCATCGCGCTGGACACCACAACATCAAAAGCGTCAGGCGTGGCACGGACACGCTGGTTTATATCCGCCGTCCCCGAGACAAGATATTCGACACTAATCAAGGGATTTTGCGCAACGAATTCTTCGATCAATGGTGCAAATAAAACCGTATCCGTGCTTGAGATCACTCGAAGCCGAGCGCCGTCCGCGCCGTCGTTGAAGATCAGCTGATCTTCCCAATCTTCGCACCATGCCACGCCGGGCAACACGAGCAGAATCAGAGCGATAAGATAACGCATGCGCCCCCCTCTGGCCGGTTGGTGAGAGCCAGCGTCCCGCCATGTGCAGTCGCCACATCCTCGGCAATGGTCAATCCCAGACCCGATCCAATCGTACCGACGGCGTTTTTTCCACGTTCAAACCGTCGTGTCAGTTGATCAATTTCGTCGGGAAGGAACCCTGGCCCCGTGTCACTCACCTTAACCTCGGGTTTCGCGGTCACTTCTATTTCAACAGTGCTGTCTAACGGCGCGTATTTCAGCGCGTTATCAATCATGTTCCGTACCGCGTTTTGGATCAGGATTGGATCGCCGGAATAGGGAACAGTTGAATCACCCGTCAGCGAAAGTGACAGCTCTTTCATTTCCGCAATTGGCGTCAATCGCTGCACAAGTTCGCGGATCAGTTCAACAAGATCCACATCCTCTCGTTCAAGGCGATCCGCGCGGGCTGTAATCATCGCATGATCCAACAGCTGACCAGCCGCACGTGAGCTTTCATCAATCGCGCGTACCATAGCGCGCAGCGCTTCGCGGTTTTCCTTCCGTTCAACCCGGTGCAGCGTTGCCTCTGCATACGACCTGACGGTGGCCAAAGGCGTTCGCACGCGGTGGGCTGCTTCGGCGATAAAGTCCTCGGACTGGCTGAGCGACTGATCCAAGCGACCCATCAGCGAATTCAGGGACATGACCAACGGCGCCATTTCCCGAGGCACCGGTTTCTTGAAAGGGCTCAGATCCTGCGGCCCCCGTCTGGTCACCGAGGTCGTCAGCTTGTTGAGCTGGCCGATGGTGGTGGACGTAACCCAAAAAGACAGCGCCGCGGTCAGCAGGAAGAAGCCCAATCCCAATAATGCCGCATTGCGCGAAATCTGATCCAACGTTTGAGACAGCGCATCCTGCGTCTGACCCAGTACAACTTCGATTTCCGTCTGCCGCCCCAAACCGACAAGCGTGCGGCTTGCGCTGACCTGTCGGATACGCTCTCCACGCACATCACCGGACTTGAACGACCAGTCGCTCTCTTCCAACCCGGTGGCTAGACGGAGGTCCTCGTAGCCGGACAGAAATTCTCCGTCCTGAAATATGGCATAAAACACCCTGTCATCCGACGGAGTGCTCAGCATCGAGAACGCCGCATAGGGTATATCAATCTCAATCACCCCGTCCCTGATTGCAGCAGCATCCAGAATAGACGTGACCGACGCTTCCAGGATGTTGTCCTGACCTTGTTGGGCCACTTGCGCCGCATAGTTTCGCACGGCAAAGAACAAGAGGATCGCAAGAACGGCTGCGCCGCCGATCAATGTCAGCACAAGTCTGTTTCGCAAAGACCCTGACACGGTCGGATTAGCGGTCATGATCCAACCTGTATCCCAGACCGCGCAGAGTGGTTATTTTCAGATCCGACGCTTCAAGATGCCTGCGCAAGCGCCCGACATAGACCTCGATGGCGTTGTCCGACACGTTGTCGTCATAGGAAAACAGCCGGTCTGCCAGTTTCTGTTTTGAAAATACGTGACCCGGCGCGTTGATGAACAGCTCCATCATGCGCAATTCACGGTTCCGCAAAGAGACGGTTTGACCGCCGACCATCAAATGACCCGCCACCGGATCAAACACCACGCCGCCAATCTCAATTGTCGATTTCGCGCTCCCGGATTTCCGACGCAGAACTGCGCGGCACCGTGCCTCGAGCTCGGCATGATCGAACGGTTTGGTCACGTAATCATCTGCCCCAAGATCAAGCGAACCGATTCGATCCGAAACCTGACTGCGGGCGGTCAAAACAATCACCGGTGTATCCAATTGGCTTGCCCGATGGCGCTTCAGGAAGTCGCGACCATCCCCGTCGGGCAGCATGATGTCCAGAAGGATCAGGTCATATTCCTCGGTTTCGACGTAAGCCGTCGCATCCTCTAAATTTGCTGCGTGGTCAATGACATGACCGTCGAGCCGCATGCGCGAGCTGACCGCGTTCGCGAGGTCGGTATTGTCTTCGACAAGCAGAAATTTCATCAGGCCCAAACAGTATTTTGCCGCGTGACAGGTTGATGTCAGGTTGGTGTGGTTTTGTATCCTCCAATCTGAGCCGCCCTGCGGCCGGTTGTCAAACGGGAGGAAATCATGACAACTTTCAAACTGGGCCGACGCGCCCTAATCGCAGCTGTGGCCGCAATTGGCCTGACTGGCCCGGCTTTGGCCGAAGATCAGGTCGTGGACAGCATCCACTTTCTGATCCCTGGCGGCGCTGGTGGCGGCTGGGACGGTACGGCCCGCGGCACCGGCGAGGCACTGACCAAAGCGGGCCTCGTGGGAACAGCGTCCTACGAAAATATGTCTGGCGGCGGCGGCGGTAAGGCCATCGGATTCCTGATCGAAAACGCCGACAGCAACCACGGAACGCTGATGGTGAACTCGACCCCCATCGTGATCCGCTCACTGACCGGTGTGTTCCCGCACAACTTCCGTGACCTGACGCTGGTTTCGGGCACAATCGGCGACTATGCCGCGATTGTTGTGGGCAAGGACAGCCCGATCAACTCGATGGACGATCTTCTGGCGGCCTTTGACGCTGATCCGGGTGGGACCGCAATCGGCGGCGGCTCGGTTCCGGGCGGCATGGACCATCTGGTTGCGGCTATGGTGATGGAAGCGGCTGGCAAGGACGCCTTGGCCGTGAAATACATCCCTTATGACGCGGGCGGCAAGGCCATGGCAGCCCTGTTGTCTGGTGAAATCGCAGCCCTGTCGACCGGTTTCTCGGAAGCTGTCGATCTGGCAAATGCGGGCGAGGTCAAGATCATCGGTGTCACCGCCGACGATCGTGTCGCCGCAGCCCCTGATGCGATGACCATGAAAGAACAGGGCATCGACACATCCTTTGTGAACTGGCGCGGTTTCTTCGCAGCTCCCGGCCTGCCCGAAGACAAGCTGGCCGCCTATCAGGCCGCGATCGCCAAGATGTACGACACCCCTGAGTGGGAGGAAGTTCGCGCCCGCAACGGTTGGGTGAACATCCACAACTCGGGCGATGACTTCCAGTCGTTCCTTGAACAACAGGAACAGCAGATCGGCGATCTGATGAAAAAGCTGGGCTTCCTCTAATCGGATATTTGGCAGAGCGGGACACCGCTCTGCCATCCCCAACGACAATGAAAAAAAGGAGGGGGTGACATGGCGCTGGATCGCTGGATCGCGCTCGTTCTGCTGGGTGTGTGTTTAACATATGGCTACGCCGCTTGGTTCACGATGGATAGTAGCCTGCCCCCCTTCATGCAGCGAAACCCCATCTGGCCCAGCACCTTCCCGAAGGTGTTGTCCATTCTGGGTATCGTTACAACAACGATCATCCTGCTGGGCTTTGAAAAATCTGAACCAAAAGAGGCCGATATCGATTACCGGCGGTTGGGAGAATATCACCTGGATCAGGCTCTGATCCTGTTGGCGCTGATGGTTGTCTACGCCCTCTGCTTGCGCCCCGTGGGGTTCCTGATTTCAACCTCGGCCTTCCTGATCCTCGGATCCTACATTCTGGGTGAGCGTAAGTGGCACATCATGCTGCCCGTTGCGTTCATCGCGACCGGTGCCGTCTGGTATCTGGTTCAGGAAGTTCTTGGCATCTACATGCGCCCCCTGCCGGGCATTTTCGGAGGCTGACATGCTTGAAGGACTTCTGATCGGCCTGCAAACGGCATTCTCAATCCAAAATCTGCTTATGGTCATCGCCGGATGCCTGATCGGCACATTCATCGGCATGCTGCCTGGCCTTGGCCCGATGTCGATCATCGCCATCATGATTCCGGTCGCCATCTCGATGGGCGACCCATCCGCCGCGCTGATCCTGTTGGCCGGGGTATACTATGGCGCGATCTTTGGCGGCTCAACCTCGTCGATCTTGCTGAACGCGCCGGGGGTCGCGGGTACGGTTGCCTCCAGCTTTGACGGCTACCCAATGGCGCGGCAGGGTAAGGCCGGAAAGGCGCTGACGGTCGCCGCCATCGCCAGTTTTGCGGGCGGTACGCTGGGTGCAGTTCTGCTGATGGTCTTTGCGCCTGCTTTATCTTCGGTCGCGCTGTTGTTCCATTCGGCTGAATATTTCGCGCTGATGGTCGTGGGTCTTTCGGCCATTGCGGCCTTTGCGGGCAGCGGACAGGTGGCCAAAGCTGTCATCATGACGGTCCTCGGGCTGATCATGGCGACCGTTGGCGAAGGCGCTCTGTTCAACCTACCTCGGTTCACGATGGGGATCATGGACCTGCAATCGGGCTTTGGCTTTATCACGCTGGCCATGGCCATGTTCGCCCTGCCCGAAGCACTGTTTCTGGTCCTCAAGCCCAAAGACCTGAAAGGCGACGACGGCAAAATCAAGGACCTGCGCATCACCAAGGCAGAAGCCAAGGCCATCGCACCCGTCGTCGGACGGCAATCTGTACAAGGCTTTTTCATCGGCGTTCTGCCCGGTGCGGGCGCAACGATCGCCAGCTTTCTTGGCTACGCGGTCGAACGCAACATCGCGCCTAAAGAAGAGCAGGAAGAATTCGGCAAAGGTTCGATCAAAGGTCTGGCTGCCCCTGAAACAGCCAACAACGCAGCCTGCACCGGGTCATTCGTTCCGCTGCTAACACTGGGCATTCCCGGATCGGGGACCACTGCGATTCTGCTTGGGGCGTTGATTGCCCTGAATGTCACGCCGGGCCCGCGCCTGATGATTGATGAGCCTCAGATTTTCTGGGCCGTCATCATGTCGATGTTCATCGGCAACTTGGTTCTTCTGATCTTGAACCTGCCGCTTATCCCCTACATCGCCAAGGTGCTGGCGGTTCCGCGCAACTTCCTGATCCCGTTCATTTTGTTCTTTACCCTGATGGGGGCCTATATCGGGCAGAACAATGCGACCGAGCTGCTGATCCTCGTCGGTTTCGGCGTCTGCGCCACGGCATTGAAGTTTGCCGACTATCCGCTGGCCCCGCTGCTGATCGGGTTCATCCTTGGCGGGATGATGGAGGACAACTTTGCCCGGTCCATGCAGCTCTATGACGGTATCGCCTTCATCTGGGAGCGTCCCATGACGCTGGGCTTGTTGGTGATCGCGGCGTTGCTGGTATTGCTGCCCAGCTATCGCGCGCGTAGGGCACGAGCACGGGCGGCCGGGGTTGCAGATGGCGACTGAGCCACTGGCAGGGATACGGGTTCTAGACCTGACGAATGTTCTGGCAGGCCCGTATTGCTGCTATCAGCTGGCGCTGATGGGTGCCGAAGTGATCAAGGTCGAACGCCCTCAGGGCGGCGACCTTGCCCGCGTGTTGGGGGCTGATCCCGAGCGAAACAAGGCGGGAATGGGGATCAGCTTTCTTGCCCAGAACGCAGATAAGAAGTCCGTTACTCTGGACATGAAATCCGCGAAAGGCAAAGCGCTGCTGAAACGGTTGATGCAAACCGCAGATGTTCTGGTCGAAAACTTTCGGCCCGGCGTCATGGATCGCCTCGGGCTGGGCTATGAGGTCCTGCGCGCCGAGAACGCCAATTTGATTTACTGTGCAATCAGCGGCTTTGGTCAGGATGGGCCGCGCCGAAAGGACCCCGCCTACGATCAGATCGTTCAGGGCATCAGCGGTGTCATGTCGATCACCGGCGCTTCGGATACGGCCCCCTATCGCGTTGGCTATCCGCTGGCCGACACGGTCGGAGGGCTGACGGCTGCATTTGCAATCAGCGCGGCCTTGAACGCCAACCCGCGCGGCGCGTTTTTGGATATCGCCATGTCCGAAGCGGTGATTTCGACGATGGGTTGGGTGGTTTCCAACTATCTGGTTGGCGGCGTCACTCCCGGCGCACATGGCAACGAAAACACCACATCCGCCCCATCCGGGACATTTGCCACCGCAGATAGCCCGATCAACATCGCCGCAAACCGCGACGAGCAATGGCAGGCGCTGGCCCGGCATCTCGGTCGAGAGGGTTTACTGCACAACCCGGACTACGCGACGCGCGAAGACCGTAAACGGAACCGCCATGCACTCCGAGAAGACTTGGAGACGACCCTACGCACACGGTCGGCCAGTGATTGGGTCGGCGAACTGAACGCTTTGGGTGTTCCCACTGGGCAAGTGCTTACAGTCCCCGAGGCTTTGGCTGACGAACAACTCGCAGGCCGCGGACTAATTGGGTCTCTGTCTGTTCAAGGAGAAGAGATGAAGCTGGCAGGCAGCCCCGTTCTCATGGATGGACAACGCAGGATGCCCCAAAATTCTCCACCCGCTCTCGGCGCAGATAATTCCGCGATCTGGTCAGAGCTCGGCCTTTCAGATGCCGAGATCGGTGAATTGGAGAAGGAGGGCGTCATATGAACGATGTGGCCGACTGGTGGAGCACTGCCATCATCGACATGGAACCTGGGCGGATTGACCTGCGCGGAGAGCCTATTCAGGACCTTATCGGCAATCTTAGCTTCGCGGAAATGATCTGGTTCATGGTGCGCGACGACCGGCCCTCACCCTCTCAATTAAAGTTGTTCGAAGCCGCGCTGGTCTCTGCCGTTGATCACGGACCGCAGGCGCCTTCGATCGCAACAGCCCGCATGGCAGTGACCTGTGGGTTGCCCCTGAACAACGCAATAGCCAGCGCGGTGAATATGTTGGGCGACATTCACGGTGGAGCTGGTGAGCAGGCCGTGATGCTCTATCATTTCGTGGCCGAGCACCCCTCGGGCGTTGGCGCGGCTATGGACGACTGGATCGCCTCTCACGGAAAAATCCTGCCCGGTTTTGGTCACCGGTTCCACACGCCGACCGACCCGCGCGCCCCACGGTTGATGAGTTTGGTTGACGAAGCGATCGAACAGAAGGCCTGCGATGGCCGGTTCAAAACGATCGCAACCGAAATCGAAGCAGAACTTGCACACCGCAAGGGTAAACCTGTCCCCATGAATATCGACGGTGCCACGGCGGTGATTTACGCCGAACTTGGCTTCGCCGCCCCACTTGCACGAGGGTTGTTTTGCCTTTCGCGGTCAGTTGGCATTCTCGCGCACGCCTGGGAGCAGACCCAGCAAGGTGGGCGAAACAAAGGCCCGACCCCGCCGAAATATCGATGGACTTACCTGGGCGCCACGACGCGCAGCAGTACCGGGCAGTAGAAACTACCTGTATTCGCTCGCCAATCAGTCCCGGGTACTGCTAGGTCTGTTTTTCCACCGCAGGCTCAACATCGGGACGAACGGGTTGAACGTCAGGTTGTGCCGGTTCGACATCGGGTCGGACAGGTTCCGCCTCCATCTCGATGACTTCGGGCTCAACTGGCTCCTCGGCCTCTTCTACTTCGGGCTCAGGCTCATCAACCTTGTCCTCAAGCGCACCTACGATCAGCGGCAGCATGTGAACCCCGGTGGCCGTGGCGATCTCGGGCGTTTGCGGGGTTTGCCAGCTGAGCGTGTCAAAGCTGCCGCAGTTCTGGCACACAGGGGCCCATTCCGGCTGAATGTCGTGGCAATTGTCGCAGACCCATTGCGGTCCGCGTGGCGCATTCAGCGCCTTGGCCAACCAGCCCTGCACAAATGCGTCCGAGGCACCCTCGCCCCGTTCAATCGCCGCCATAAGTGTATAGGCGCGCGCGTCGGCCTGTTTTTCAACCACATCGCCCAGCGCGCGGCGGGCTTCGGGGAAATCCTCGGCCACGATGTTCAACTCGGCCAGGATCAAGCGGGTTTCAGGGTTCTCCGGGTGGATACGGGTTAGGGCGGCAAACCGTTTGATCCGTTCCGCAGGGGTTTCGTCCGGCGCGATCTCGGCAAAAGCGTGGGCCAGATCAGGATGCGGCTGCGCCTCCCACGCTTTTTTCAGAATCTTGGTCGCGGCGCGGGGCTTGCCCTTTTCGATATAGGCACGGGCAGCCATGGCGGCGGCGGGCACCAAATCAGGCGACAGGCGGTTGGCCTCAATCGCGTGTTCCTGCTGTTCAACCGTGGCGCTGTTGTCCAGAATATCCTTGGCCTCTGACAGGGCCAGAACCGCATCACGGCGCTTGAACACGTCGCGCGGCAAATGACCGGCCTTCAACTTGGCCGTCAGCGTCGAACGCGCGCCGCTCCAATCCTGCGATTTGGTCTGTAGACCCAGCAGAATATCCTGCGTTTCGGCATGGCGCGGTTTGATCGCCAACGCCTTTTCGGCCAGTTTACGGGCGGTGTCATCATCGCCCTCGGCCAGTTTCTGTTTCATGATGCCACGCACACCGACAAACCGCGTTGCGTTATTGGTGACCAGTTTCTTATAGGTCTCCGACGCTTTTTTGGTGTCGCCATTCATCTCGGCGGCTTGCGCCACCAGAAGGTTGGTCAGTTCCGGCTTGTTCAACAACTTCTCGGCCTTGTGGGCTTTGTTCATCGCCACACGCCCCTCGCCCGAGGCCAGTGCCATCAGGCCATCGGACAAGGCCTGATAGCCGCGCTGGTCGCGGCTGCGGTCGAAATAACGCGACAGGGCAGTTTCGTCACCATTGAGGAAATGAAGCGTCGCAATCAGCAGAGTCAGCAGTTTGAAGAACAGCCAGATCACAACCACAAGCACGCCCAGCGCGATCACCGATTGCAGCGGGCTCAGCGTAACCTCGGTTCCCATGGCGGTGATTTGCACACCACCACTGGTATCCATCAGGAACATGGCCCCCATGGCCAGCAGACCGATAATCGCTACAAAAACAAGGATCTTTAACAATGACCACAGCATGGCAGGTCCTTCAGTTCGAGTTTACGCTGGATTGCAGCGCATCTGCGGCGTCCACGGCAGCCACCCGTGTTTGCGCCGCTTGTTGCCAATCGGCCAAAGCAGCCTGCGCCGCATCGGGCAGGGTTTTGAGTTCGCTCAGCGCCGAGGACACATCGCCTTTGGACAATGCGGCCTGCGCGCGCGACAAGATCGCGTCCGGACCGTCACCCTCTTGCGGGGTCACCGACCGGGCGCCGGTCTGACGTTGCAAAAAGGCGACCAGTCCGGCGCCTTTGTCCGCGTCACGCGCATCGGCCAATGCGGTGCGGGCTGCAGGCGCGAACGAGTCGCGCAGGGCGGCAAGCGTCGCTACACCCTCTGCGGCCGGGGCTGACAGTGCATCGGGTACGCTGACACCGCCCGCTGTCAGTTCGGCGATCAAATCTGCGTAGGGCTGACCGGATTCCAACTGGCCCTGGACTTGCGCCAGGACAGCCGCGTTGGTCGCAGCTTTTGCATCAGCAGCGGCTTTGGCTTCAAGCGCTTGCGCGTCCGAGACCATTTTTTCAACCTCGGTTCGCTGAGCCGCCAGCGAGTCCTGCAATTTCTTCAACTCGGCCTCAAAAGCCGCGGACACCTCGGGCGATGCACCCTGAGTCAACGCGCCGCTTTCCAGCTCTGTCAGGCGGCTGGCCAAGGGGTCGACCTTGCCTTCCAACCCCGCGAGGCTGGATTTCAGCGCGTCCACATCTGCGCTGAGTGGCGTAACCTGATCCGCCAGCGCTGCGATTTTGCTGTCCACATCGGAACTGTCGGAGAGCGACTTTGTCAGTGTGTCAATCTGGTTGGCCTGATCGTTGAGTTTCGCCTCAAGCGCTGCAACAGCATCAGATTGGTCCGAACTGAACAGCCCGGCCGTTCCGACCGCAAAACCGACCGCCGCTGCGATGGCGCCACCGATCAAGGCTGGTACAAAGCCGCCACGTTTTTCTTTTTCCTGCTCCGTGGATTTTTCCGCGAATGCCACAGCGGGTTCTTCCACTGCCATCGCGGCTTCGGCTTCGGCTTCGGCTTCGGCTTCGGCTTCGGCTTCGGCTTCGGCTTCGGCTTCGGCTTCGGCTTCGGCTTCGGCTTCGGCTTCGGCTTC